>VGSD01000053.1 GCA_016875155.1 Deltaproteobacteria bacterium
GCTACAGATATTTCAATTTACAAGAACTTGAGGATGTCTCAATGGTGAGAGATCTTTTTTTAATGGTGTTAATCGATGGTCCCTTTCAGAGGCTTGTAGAAAAGAAGGGTTTAACGAAAATCCTAACTGAATGGAAACGAGGAAAGGATAAGATCGCAAAAGAATATGAGAAAGAACATGTGGAAGTCGATATTCTAATAAAACAATGCCTTGAAATGTCTGTAGATGCGGTCGTCATAGCCGATGATTTGGCAGGGGAGGGTTCTTCATTTATCGATCCAAATGAAATTGAAGCCTTTTTTTCTCATTTTTATACCCAAGCGGTTTCTGAAATTCATAGAAGAAATTCCTATGCTCTATTTCATTCTTGCGGCAATATTATCCGATTAATCCCCAAACTTGTTTCGTTCGGGTTTGATGGCCTGGCGGCTGTTCAGCATCGAGTCAACAATCTTATTTCCTTAAAGGAGAAATATGGATCAACTTTAACCTTGATGGCAGGAATTGAGCCAGAGATGTTAGAAATTGGGAAAATTTCATCATCCAGTCTGAAAGAATATGAAAGACTTATCCAGTACTTTTTATTAAGAGGGGGTCTTATTCTCAGTTCATGCAGTGGTTTATATTCCGGGGAGTTTCTTGAAAGAATCCAAAAACTCTATCGAATTGCAGATGAATTATCCAAGGAGTGACTGCTGATTTGACTATCTGCCATGATTTCCTGACATATTCGGACTCCTCTCATGGCGTCGTTAGTCCAAAAATCTGCCCCTATTTCCTTGCATACCAGCTCATCAACCCTACCGCCGATAATATATGCCTCAGGGGATTGAGCCTGCGGGATATTTTCTCTCAAATATGAAATGGTCATCTGCATGTTATTGTATGTCGAACTAATCAGACAGGAGAGACCAACAATGTCTGGTTTGAATTCATGAATCGCTGCAAGGAATTTGCCCGGCGGAACATCTACTCCGAGATCATGAACGTTATAACCATATCCACGCACAAGAACTTTGAAGATATCTTTACCAAGGAAGTGGATATCACCCTCAACTGTTCCAAGCACAATACTCCCTGAGTGTCCATACTTGATTTCCCTCTCGAGAAGGGGAAGGGCCAGTTGGCTAACCTGATGCATGATTTCGCCAGCCATGATTAAGCCAGATATAAAATAATAGCCCTGCTCATACCGCTCTCCCACTTGAGTCATTCCTTTATGACATAGGTCAATTATCACTAATGGGTCAACACCATCGGCAATATGTTGCCGGACCAAATCGAGGACAGCCTCCTCTTTAAGTTCAGCCATTAAAGTGATCAACTTTTCTTGATTATCTGCCATGAGCATGCAAGCCTAACCCATCTAAGACCGGGATTATATCATGTTATGGATGCCTATTGTTGTGGTGAATTTAAGTCGATCCCCACGACAAATGAATTGGCCCCAACTGACAGGTTTGTCCTCGAAATCATAAAAAGTGTGCTCTATACGGAAAGCAGGCTGGATTGGGATGGTGTTCAATACATCCGCTTCCTCCTTCGTAAGAACACTCGCCTCGATACTCAGTTTTCCCCCTTTAAGTTTTGATTCTCCAAATCCCACAAACAAACCATGCAAAGAGGTAACCTCAAGCTCAGCCTCTACAATAGGACGTTTAGGGTCATATATCAACTGTTCTTTGTGAAAAATAATTGGGTCACCATCTCGAATTAAAACTCGTCGGATGAGGATAGTCTTCTCCCCAACAATGATTGCCAACCTATTTGCTGTGATTTCATCAGACTTAGTGATAAGTGCTTCCAGAACTTTTACCTTGGTTCGCTCCTTATCCTTAAATATATTTTGGAATTCTTCCAGCTTGAATGTCACTCCTCCCAAATCTGGAGCTTTCACATATGTTCCGCTTCCCTGAATGGTGCTGACGATTCCCTGGTCCAACAGAACATTAATAGAGCGACGAACTGTCATGGGGCTAACATGATATTGTTTGCAAAGCTCTGATTCAGATGGTAGTCGGTCGCAAGGGAGATAAATGCCTTGTGCGATCTGTTCCTTGAGGATATTGACAAGCTGAACATATGCCGGTTCAAATGCTTGTCGGTCTATAGTCGCCTGATTACCCATAAAAATCTCAGAGTGTTACATTCTTTTAAATCGGTAATCTACATTTCTATAGATAACCGATTAACTTTATTGATGTCAAGGCTATAATTAACTGCCTAATATACACATCAAAAAATTTATAAATCTTAAGTTTTTGAATTATAACATATTAATATCACTGATATTTATTTTATTTGCAAGCAATTATTTTTTTCTTGACAAAGTTATATATATAATATTATAAGTTTTGTATAATTATTTCTCATTGTTATGTCATTCGATTTAACTACACCCAAGTTTCTGGCTAAAGATGTCGTAAATCGTTAAACAATGACACTTATATCACAAATTATTCAATATGGAATCTCAGGATTAACCAGCGGCAGCATATACGCAGTTGTTGGGATATGCTGGAGTGTCGTATATCTTATTACAAAGGTCCTGAATTTTACGACAGGTGAATTTGTCATGCTGGGGGGTATGCTTACGTGGGTTTTCCGTACTGCAGGCTTTAGCCTCGTTCCTTCCATTCTCTTCGCTGTGGCCTTTACGATCCTTATTTCGATGATCCTCGAGCGGATCGCCATCCGTCCGGTAAGGCATCCGAGTGAAGTGACGTATATGATGATTACCATAGCTAGCGCCTCGGTCATTAAGGGTTTAGTCCTCATTGCTTGGGGATCCGAAACCAGGCGCATAGATTCTTTCTTTGAAACTGAGGTAATCCATCTGTTTGGAGCAACGATTACATCACAGGTTCTCTGCGTCTTCGGACTCCTGGTCATCGTCACCATAGGGCTTTCGCTTTTCTTGAACCGGACCCTATTTGGAAAGGCTCTCAGGGCTTCGGCTGTCAACCTGACCGGAGCCAGCCTCATGGGGATCGATATCAGTCGGTTCAGGCTTTTTTGTTTCGGTCTCGCTGGAGGCTTGGGGGCAATTACGGGCATTGTGATCACTCCAATTACTTTCACTGGTTACGAAGTAGGCATCCTTACAGGACTCAAGGGCCTCGTTGCTGCCATAGTCGGGGGATGGACGATGACCGGAACAATGATTGCGGCTCTGGTATTGGGTCTCATTGAGGGGTTCGGCGCTGGCTTCATCTCAGCTGGGATGAAAGACGTTTTCGCACTCCTGATTATGATCCTATTTCTGATCATCCGGACGATGAATTTCACCTTAAGAATGGGGAGGAGATCCCCATGAGCAGCGTACTTCAATCTAAATTCCTCTGGCTCGGTTTTATTGCGGTCATCACCGTGATTCCGATTGTTGGAAGCCCTTACATTGTTGGAGTGATGTGTTTTATTGCAATCTTTGGTGGGCTTGCTGTTGGTATGGGTCTGCTCCTCGGGCAGGCTGGCATATTTTCTTTGGCCCATCCCGTTTGGTTCGGTCTTGGGGGCTACGTGTCAGGGATCCTGGCTGTCCGAGGCATAGCGTCTCCGTGGCTTGGAAGCATCATTGGCGCTATTTTCGTCGGATTTGTATCATATGTCATTGGCGCTCCCCTCCTGAGGTTGAAGGGCTATTACCTTGCATGTGCTACTTTCGGGCTTCTAATTATTGTGCAGACCAGCTTGGGACAAATCAAATCCCTTACTGGCGGCCATGAAGGTCTGATGGGGATTCCGCCATTTTCGTTCGGCGGCTTCGTTCTTGAAACGGATTTGCACTATTACTATCTATTCTGGGCTCTCTGCCTTGCGTGCCTCTGGTTCCTGTATAATCTGATGGGTTCCCGTATGGGTCGTGCCATAAAGTCATTCCACGACAGCGAGATCGCGGCAAGAAGCATGGGAATCAATGTACCGCTATACAAGTTGAAAATCTTTATAATAACATCAGTAATGGCCAGCTTTGCCGGGAGCTTCTATACCTGTTATCTCCGTTTCGCAGAGCCTGGTATTTTTGGGTTTTCCCTCCAAGTTCAACTGATGACCATGGTGATCATTGGTGGAAGTAGGACACTCTATGGACCCTTGCTCGGCGGGTTTGTTGTGATGTGGCTTATGGAGTTGATTAATATGTATCTCGGTAAGGTTTTGCCCAGGATGGGGGCCCAGGTCAATGCGCTTTTCTTTGGCATCCTTATCATCGTTATCCTGATCTTTATGCCGGGAGGTCTGTCTGGCTGGACGGATCGGCTTTTGAATTTAGGGAGGAGAACTATTGGGAAAAGCAGCGGATGATGTCCTTCTCGATGTGCGCGGGCTGAGCAAGCACTTCGGGGGGATTAACGCACTGAGTGGAGTTACTTTCAGTGTCCCTAAGGGAAGCATTATCTCAATGATCGGTCCGAATGGCGCGGGGAAGTCTACGTTCATTAATGTCGTTTCCGGTATTTATGTCCCTGATGCGGGGGAAATACATTTCCTAGGTGCAGATATTACCGGAATACCAGCACACATTATGGCAGCCAATGGAATCGGCAGAACCTTTCAGTTATTGGAACTTTTCAATAGTCTCTCCGTATTGGAAAATGTTATGGTAGGCTGTCACGCTAAAAGCCAATCAGGTATGTTTGCATGTGGTTTATCCATGCCTTCGGCGCTCAAAGAGGAAAAGAGGATCAGAGAAGAGGCCATGGAAAGTCTCGCCATGGTTGGTTTGGAGAGTAGGGCCCATGATCCCATCTCACACTTACCCCTCGGAGAACGAAAAATGGTCGGAATAGCGCGAGCCCTCGGAATGAAGCCCAAACTGCTTATGCTCGATGAACCAGCAGGGGGATTGGCGACCCACGAGGTGGAGGGGCTTATCCGATTGATCCATCTTCTTGTCGAAAGGGGCTTGACCCTGTTCATTGTAGAACATAACATGCCATTCGTGATGTCTCTCTCCCGCCGAATCCTTGTACTGAACGAAGGGATGAAGATTGCGGAAGGCCCACCCGAAGAGGTGAGAGCAAACGAGGAGGTCATTAAGGCTTACCTCGGCGAAGAGGTCTGTTGATGGTTAGGGTGAGAGACGCGGGGATATGTGACGATAACATAGGACGCAGCGGCGAGAAGCACCTGGAAATTGAAGAAGTCTGCACCTTTTACGGAGAGGCGCAAGCCCTGAAATCGGTTTCTCTTGAGGTGTGCGATAAAGAGGTTGTAGCAATCTTGGGAAGTAATGGTGCAGGTAAGACGACGCTCCTACGGACTGTTACCGGATTGCTTGTTCCCCGTTCGGGTAGGATAACTTTTAAGAACGAACGGATCGACGGGAAAGCCACCTATCAGATCATCAAGAAGGGCATCGCTAGCGTACCCGAAGGAAGGGAACTTTTCGGCACGATGACGGTGGGCGAAAATCTCGAGATTGGCACTTATTCCCTGAGCCCTGGGGTGCGAAAGAAGGTGAAGGCCACCCGCCTGGAAATGGTCTTTGCTCTTTTTCCGATTCTAAAAGAAAGGCTTAAGCAAAGGGCGGATACATTATCCGGAGGACAGCAGCAGATGCTGGCCGTGGGAAGGGCCCTTATGGCAAACCCAAAGCTGCTCGCCCTGGATGAACCCTCACTGGGTCTCTCTCCCCTCCTTGTTTCTGAAGTGATGCAGGTGCTGAAGCAGATCTGCTCGGGAATAAGCGTCTCTCTTCTCCTCGTCGAGCAAAATGCACGGGCGGCGCTGAAGATTGCGGATTATGTGTATGTCCTGGATAGAGGTGAAGTTGTTCTCTCAGGGATGTGCCAGGATGTTATCTCCAGCCCTATGATCCAGAGGGCCTATTTAGGAGGATAAAAAACAGGATCAAGTTTAATTAGCAGGTCCTATGTAAAGGTTGGATCAAAACACTATTAGAAAGGAGGACTAACAAGATGAAAAGATTATTGGTGGTAATGTTTGTATGTGTTGTTTGGGTGTTTTTGTCGGTATGCAACGGGCATGCCCAGAAGCTATCTCCTTATTTGATTGGATTCGTTGGTGACCTTACAGGTAGAATGTCAGAAATGGGTACTGCCAACAAGCGGGGCATGGACATCGCCATCGAGGCGATCAACGCTGCGGGAGGGATCAATGGGCGGCCGTTAAAGGCCATTGTTTACGACAGTGAGAGTGATCCGACCAAAAGCGTTTTGCACGCGAAGAGACTCATTGAGGTGGACAAGGCGATTATATTGACCTGTTTCAACCTGTCAGGTTCGACGATGGCTTCCATCCCCACTGCTGAGGCAGGAAAGACAGTCCTGTTTAGCGCCTCAGCTTCGGAGAGAATTTGGATACCGACAAAGAGGTGGGTATTCAATGTGGTGCCCCGTCAGTGGGAGGCATCCATCCCTTTGTTGATAGAGATCCTCCAACAGAAAGGTGCCAAAAAAATAGCTTATATTTACATCGACACGGTGTACGGGCAAACGGGCAGAGAGACGTTCGACCGGGCAGTTAAAGAAATGAAGTTTACTCCTTCCATTATTGTTAATTATCCTCCGGGAAGTACTGATGTGGGGCCCCAGATTACCCAGATTAGGGCCTCCGGCTCAGATGGGTTCCTGATTAGTGGGAATTTGGCTGACACAGTCATGGTAATCAAGAATGCTCGAGACATGGGATTCACTGGTCCGATCGTGAGCGACTATGGAATCGTTGGTCCTGAGCTTATCGACCTCGGGGGCAAATACGTGGAGGGGATCGTTACGACTTCTCTGAAGGCGCTTGTGGCTCCAGAGCTGGACGACAAAGATCCTCAGAAGAGGATTGCTTTGGAACTCTATAATGCCTACACAAAGCGCCATGGAAAATTCAGCCTCTATGCGGGACATATGTGGGATCAGATGTATCTTTTGGCCGAGGTTCTCAGGAAGGTTGATCCTAAGCTCGATCCCACTAAAGATTCGGAACTTGTGAAGATCAGGGCTGAGATTCGCGACAACCTTGAACAGATTAAGGGATTTGTAGGGCAGAATGGGATATTTAACTACTCACCGGATAACCACAACGGCCTTCCTCCGAAATGCTACGTGCCAGTGGTTGTAGAGGGTGGGGCGTGGAGACTTTTCAAAGGGAAATGAGAATATATGATAGCTCGTGGCGAATAGCTGATAGAATAGAGCTTGTTAGCTAGTGTAGTGTTACAGTATCGACTTTACAATTGTCATAGTTTTATTTGAAGCTAAAATCTATAGTGAATACAATCAAATACAATTTAAACCAGAATGACAACACTGTTAAGTTATGACTGAAACACTACACTGGCATTACACTCATTCCATTGCTGTAAGCCATGAGCTATGAACCATAAGCTATAAACAGAGAGCGGAGGTTTAGGATGAACGGAAAATTGATTCAGCTCATGGCAGATCTGAAGGAAAAAGAAACTATCGCCATGGTCAAAGAGTTAATTGATGGAGGCATTGATCCCATGGTGATCTTGAATGATGCGAGCTCGGCTATGGCAATAGTGGGAAAACGGTTTGAAACGGGTGAGTACTTTATCCCTGACCTGGTGTTTTCAGGCGAGATTCTCAAAAGTATCTCGGAAATTGTTAAACCCCTTCTCGAAAAGGGAGAGGCAAGCACAAAGAAGGGCAAGGTCTTGATCGGCACTGTTGCCGGAGACATCCATGACATCGGGAAGGACATCGTTACCTTTATGCTCGATGTGAGCGGATATAACGTACTCGACGTCGGGATTGACGTACCGGCCCCAATATTCGTGGAAAAGATCAAGGAATTTCAGCCCCAGGTTTTAGGGTTGAGCGGTTTCCTCACCCTTGCTTTCGACTCTATGAAAAAAACCGTTGAGGCTCTCGAACAAGCGGGGCTCCGCGATGGGCTCAAGATCATGATCGGTGGAGGTCAGATTGACGATGAGGTTTGCAAATACGCCCGAGCGGATGCCTACGGAAAGGATGCCATGGTAGCCGTTAATCTTTGCAGACAATGGATAGGAGATTAACTATGGCCAAAACATCTGAAAAGCTTTACAGGGATAGGGAAAAGAGAGTTATGGATGCTATCGCCCTGCGGGTTCCTGATAGGATTCCTATTGAGGTACTTTTCGGTTTTTTCCCTGCAAAATATTCTGGCATGACTATAGAAGAAGTAATGTACGACCCAGAAAAGTTGTTACAAGCTCAAATGAAAACGCTCTTGGAGTTCCAACCAGATATGGAACAAAACCCTTTCGGCATCCGTTTCCTCGGGCCTATACTGGGGGTTCTTGATTTTAAGCAGTTGAAATGGGCCGGACATGGTGTTCCCGTTGACCTTACCTATCAGTTTGTTGAAGGAGAGTACATGAAAGCAGATGAATATGACCACTTTCTATTAGACCCATCTGACTTCATGATGAGGAGATATTGGCCACGCATTTGTGGCTCCTTGAAAGGACTCGAAAAACTTACTCCTATTCACAGTATCATCACCTACTATATGGGTATACCCTTCGGGTTTGCTCCATTCAGCTTTCCAGACGTCATAGAAGCCTTAGAGGCCCTCAAAAAGGCAGGCCAAGAATCGATGCGAATTGCGACATACTCCCGCGCTTTCACAGAGAAAGCGAAAGAGGCAGGATTCCCGATGCAGTTCGGTGCTTTTACTCAAGCTCCATTTGACACGCTGGGTGATTTCTTCAGAGGAACAAAGGAGATTATGTTGGATATGTACAGGAGACCGGACACTCTTATTAAGGCCTGCGAAAAATTACTGCCTTTTATGTTTGAAATCGCTGTAAACGCAACGAAAGTCTCAGGAAATCCACGTGTATTCATCCCGATTCACAAAGGTCTTGATACCTTCATGTCCATAGAGCAGTTTAGAAAATTCTACTGGCCGACACTCCGGGAGCTGATGGTGGCCCTGATCAATGAAGGATTAAACCCATGCCCTTTATGGGAAGGAGATTGTACCACTAGACTGGAGATTATTAAGGATATTCCAGCAGGAAAAGCCTGCTATGCTTTCGAAGCGACCGACATGGTTAAGGCGAAGGAAGTGCTTCGCGATACCGTTTGCATCAGGGGCAATATTCCCCTATCCTTGCTCGCAATAAAAACGCCGGACGAGGTGCGGACTTACTGTAAAAACTTGATTGACAGTGTTGGAAAAAACGGCGGATACATTATGGACGCGTCGACAGGGTTAGATGATGCAAAGCCTGAAAATGTCAGGGCAATGTTTGATTTTACTAGAGAATATGGCGTTTATTAATGGTTTTTAAATTGAACAGGAAGGTGAAATGGGGACCCTTGTATCAAGTGCTACGAAAGAGGTGATTATCGGTGATGGGAATCCCACTGTTCTGATTGGTGAGCGAATCAATCCTGCCGGTAGAAAGAAACTTCAGGAAGCTTTGAAAAAAGGAGACCTGGAGATTGTTCAAAAGGAAGCCGTATCCCAGGCCGAAGCTGGTGCAGACATTCTTGATATCAGCGTGGGGACATTTGGCGTCGATGAAGTAGAATTACTCCCTCGGGTAGTTCAATTATTAATTGAAACGGTTGACCTCCCCCTTTGCATTGATAGTGCCTATCCGGAAACCATTGAGGCGGCGCTCAAAGTCTATAAAGGGAAAGCCCTCATCAATTCGGTTACTGCAGAAGAACATTCCTTAGCCAAGGTACTCCCTCTGGTTAAGGATTATGGTGCGGCTGTAATCGGTTTGTTACAAGACGACGAGGGTATCCCAAAAAATTCAGAACAGCGATTGACTATTGCTAGAAAATTGGTGGAACGAATTGAAGCGGCTGGAATTCCGCAAAATGATCTCATCATTGATTGCTTATCATTTGCAGTAGGCGCCGCCCCCGAGTCCGGCCCAGCAGTCATCGAAGCAATTCGAAAGATAAAGGTCGAATTGGGAGTGAACATGACTCTGGGGGCAAGCAATGTCTCTTTTGGTCTGCCTGATCGCCAATTGCTTAATAGGGCCTTTGTTGCTATGGCTATTGCATCGGGGGTGTCCTGTCTCATTGTGGATGTGTTCAAAGTACGTCCAGCCGTTTTGGCTTCTGACCTGATCTTGGGTCGTGATAAATACGGGAGACGTTATACAGAAGCTTACAGGCAGCGGCAGAAATTGTGATAAGAATACAAAAGGAAATTCGTAGTGTTATAAACAGAAAGGATCAGATTTATCTAATTCATCGCGATAAGGAACTATGGATTGATTTCATTTCCATTTGACCATTTCCAGTGAGGTATGGAGGACTCCGAAGATAGATGAGGAGAAGTTGTACACTGTGACAAGGCATCGGGAAGGGATCCAGGAAAAGAAGCCTGTCCCCTTATAATTTTAATGTGTAAAATCTGCTATCATGTTCCTTTTATTTTTTCTTTTAGAATGGGTATGACATTTTGGAAATCGTCCACGATGCCATAATCGGCGACTCCGAAGATGGGGGCGCGAGGGTCTTTATTGATGGCGATGATCGTGTCAGAACTCTGCATGGCAGTGACGTGCTGAAAGGCGCCGCTGATGCCGATGGCAAGATAGATTTTCGGCTTTACGGTTTTTCCGGAGATTCATTGATGAAAAGGATGAAAGATCTTGCATTTAAATTTATACGTTTGTAAGATGTCTGTTAGTGCCCTCTTGGGGGTTTTATCGATCTTAAAATTCCTTTATGTGATTACCTAAAAGTCAAACTGATTCACTATCAGGGAAAATGGATCATTCGGTCGATATTGTCAAAAGGGCCTTTGGACATCGGTCTTTAGATCGCCTTCCAAGAGGGGAACTATGGCTGGGAACAGATCTTTTCCATAAGGTCAACCTCGAAGACAACCTAAAAGGTCACCTCACCCTTATCAATCGTTTGGATCAAAATATCCTTTGTCTTCCTATATCCAATAACTTACCCATAAACAAAAACCTCGGCTACAGATATTTCAATTTACAAGAACTTGAGGATGTCTCAATGGTGAGAGATCTTTTTTTAATGGTGTTAATCGATGGTCCCTTTCAGAGGCTTGTAGAAAAGAAGGGTTTAACGAAAATCCTAAC
>VGSD01000054.1 GCA_016875155.1 Deltaproteobacteria bacterium
GATTTGACAAATACCATAAAATCATTTAGTATTTTTCGATATTAATTTCGGAGGAGTACGATGTTTGCTGTATTGAAAACAGGTGGAAAAGAGTATCGGGTCACCAAGGGAGATGTGATCCGTGTTGAAAAACTGGAAGGCAGTGTTGGGGATCAGGTAACCCTGAAAGACATCTTAATGGTCTCAGGGGATGGCCAAGTCCAGGTGGGTGCTCCCAATTTAAATAATGCGGTGATCACTGGCGAGATCGTGCGCGAGGCCAAAGGAAAGAAGGTCTTCACCTATAAAATGAAGAGACGGAAGAATTACCGCCGGATGAAAGGCCACCGCCAGACCTACACTTACCTGAAAGTAAATGAGATCACGTTAAATTAAAAACTTAAATGGAATATTGGAATAATGGGTTAAATCATTATTCCAAAATTCCATCATTCCAATATTCCCGCTTTAGTTTTTGGGAGGTTGTTATGGCACATAAGAAAGCAGGAGGAAGTTCACGAAACGGCCGAGATAGCGCTGGGCAGCGTTTAGGAGTGAAGCGATTCAGCGGGCAATCCGTCCACGCAGGCAGTATCCTGGTTCGTCAGAAAGGTACACGAATCTTTCCTGGAGAGAATGTGGGTATGGGAAAAGATTTCACCCTCTTTGCCAGAATCGAAGGGATCGTCAAATACGAGAATAAGGGAAAAGATAAGAAACAGGTGAGCGTTTACACCTCCTGAACCAAATGAGGTTCAGGGTAAGGCCCTGTACACTTCATGGGCAGGAGTACCTCTGGCCTGCAATGATCAATAATGAAGTTTGTGGATCAAGTCAGAATCCAGGTGATAGCAGGCGATGGCGGAAATGGGTGTGTCAGTTTTCGAAGGGAACGATATGTTCCCAAGGGAGGTCCGGACGGCGGAGATGGTGGTAAAGGTGGGGATGTGATCCTCCAGGCAGATGGTCAACTCTCAACCCTTCTCGATTTATCCTACCCTCAGCAGTTTCGTGCCCGAAAAGGGACCCACGGTAAAGGCAAAAACCAGACAGGAAAAAATGGTAAGGATTGCATCATCCGGGTCCCGGTAGGCACGCTTGTCCGGGATGATGAGAGCGGAGAACTGTTGCAGGATCTTCTCTTCGATGGGCAACAATTCGTCGCCGCAGCCGGCGGCCGAGGAGGCAGGGGAAATGCGCGATTTGCCACCTCAACGCATCGCACCCCCCGCCATGCTGAAAAGGGCTATTCAGGCGAGGAAAGATGGCTCAAACTCGATCTGAAACTTCTCGCTGATGTAGGTCTCATTGGTTTTCCCAATACAGGAAAGTCAACCCTTCTCTCAAAAATATCTTCTGCCCGGCCTAAGATCGGAGATTACCCTTTCACCACGCTCGTTCCCAATTTAGGCGTGGTGGAGAGAGAAGAAGGCCGGGGATTTATTGTGGCTGATATCCCGGGACTGATTGAAGGGGCTTCAAAGGGAGCAGGGCTCGGGTTGACCTTTCTCCGGCATGTGGAGCGGACAAGACTGCTCGTCCATCTCCTCGATATTTCCGGCGAACCGCCACGCAATCCTGTGAAGGATTTCAATGCCCTGAACAGTGAATTGAATGCCTATCACCCCTCTTTGAATGAGAAAATCCAGATCCTCGTACTGAATAAGATTGACCTTCCCTCTGTTCAAGAGCGTGCCGCAGAAGTGAAGAGACAGTTCCAGAGGATGGGACACCGGCTCTATGCGATCTCAGGTAAGACAGGAGAAGGTTTGGATGAATTAATCCTTGCCATTTCACTGGCATTGGGGTCTGTCTCAGATAAGGTCGATGAACAATAAAGAGATACGAAAAAAGGTTCTGGAGAAGGCCAGAAGGATTGTCGTCAAGGTGGGGTCAAGCATCCTGGCCTCCGTAGAAAAAGGGCTCCACTATGAAGCCTTTTCCCATCTGACCAAAGAAATTTCGGAACTGAAGCGCCAGGGTTATGAAATCGTCCTGGTCTCATCCGGAGCCATTGCCGCCGGCATGGAGAAACTGGGTTATAAAACACGGCCTCAATCGATCACTCAGAAGCAGGCCACGGCAGCCGTGGGTCAGAGCCGGTTGATCCATATCTATGAAAATTATTTCTCACGATACCAGCAGATGGTCGCCCAGATCCTTCTCACCCATGACGACCTGAGCCATCGCCGTCGGTTCCTCAATGCCAGAAATACCCTCCTTGCTCTCCTCGGGTTAGGGATCATCCCGATCATCAATGAAAACGATACGGTCGTCGTTGACGAGATCAAAGTCGGTGACAATGACAACCTCTCTGCACTCATCACCAATCTGATCGAGGCAGACCTTCTCATCATCCTGACCGATATCGAAGGCATCTGTGACAGAGACCCGAGAAGCCACCCTAATGCCAAATGCATCTCTCTGATCGAAGATATTGACGCGGATATGGAAGCAGTGATGGGAGAGACGAAGAGCCAAATGAGTGTGGGCGGAATGATGAGCAAGATTCAGGCCGCCAGAAAAGCATCCCGCTTCGGGATCCCCACGGTGGTTGCCTGCGGCACAAAAAAAGAAATTCTTCGACAGGTGTTGAAAGGAAAGGAGATCGGAACACTCATCCTACCCAAGATGAGGACGCTATCCAGTCGAAAACACTGGATTGCCTTCAACATCAAACCGAAGGGTGATGTGATCGTGGATGAGGGAGCCAAGAAAGCCATTGTCCAGAAAGGTAAAAGCCTTCTTCCCTCGGGCGTGCTGGAGGTGAGAGGCATTTTCGACCGGGGAGATTCGGTCTCCTGCATCGGGCCTCGCGGAAAGGAGTTTGCCAGAGGCCTGGTCAATTACAGCCTTCAAGAACTTGACAAAATCAAGGGCCATCGGACCAGTGAGATCGAAAAGGTCCTGGGCTATAAGTATTCGGATGAGATCATTCACCGGGATGATCTGGTCGTTTTATGAGGAAGCCAATGGATCTTAAGTCAGAAGTGAGAGAAATGGCAAAACAGGCCAGGGAAGTTTCGCACCTACTCGCCCGTCTCTCCACTGACATCAAGAATAAAGCTCTCATTGAAATGGCGGATGATCTCGAAAAAGGCCAGGCTTTTTTGATCGAAGAAAACAGAAAGGATCTGATCGCAGGCGAGAAGGCACACCTCTCTTCGGCGATGATGGAACGATTAAGAATGACCCCTGCGGTGATTCAGTCAATGGCAAACGGCCTCCGGGAAGTGGCCCGTCTTTCCGATCCCGTGGGAGAGATCATAAAGATGTGGAGAAGGCCAAATGGCTTGACTGTGGGAAGGATGAGGATTCCCATTGGTGTCATCGGAATCATCTATGAATCGAGACCGAATGTGACCGCTGACGCAACAGGGCTCTGCCTGAAATCGGGAAACTCCATTATTCTCCGTGGTGGTTCAGAGGCGTTTCATTCCAATCTAGCCATCGTCCATCTCCTCCAAAAATCATTGGCCAAAGTTGGGATTCCGGAGAAGGCCGTTCAGATATTCTCCCGCACCGAAAGGGAAGCCATTGAGGAGATGCTTCAACTCGAAGATGAAATTGACCTGATCATTCCCCGGGGAGGAGAAGGGTTGATCCGCTTTGTGGTGACCCATTCAAAGATTCCAGTCATCAAACATTATAAGGGAGTCTGCCATATCTTCGTTGATCAGACGGCGGATCAGGAGGCCGCTCTCAGGATCTGTCTCAATGCCAAAACCCAGCGGCCTGGCGTATGCAATGCCATGGAAACACTTCTGGTCCATGAGAAGATAGCCAGGGACTTCCTTCCGAAAATCGCTGAAGCCCTTCGAAAAGAGGGCGTGGAACTTCGGGGATGTGCGGAGACTCAGAAGATTCTCTCCGGAATCAAAGAGGCGAAGGAGGAGGATTGGTATGAGGAGTATTTAGACCTCATCCTTTCCCTCCGGGTGGTTAAAGGGATAGAGGAGGCCATGAAGCACATTGCCACCTACGGGTCTCTCCACACCGAGGCCATCCTCACTTCCGATTATCAAAATGGACAGCGTTTTTTAAGAGAGGTGAATTCCTCCTGCGTCCTGATCAATGCTTCAACACGATTCAACGATGGGTTTGAGCTCGGCCTTGGCGCGGAGATGGGGATCAGTACCTCCAAACTCCACGCTTTCGGCCCCATGGGTCTGGAGGAATTGACAACGACCAAATTTATCGTGTATGGAGAAGGACAGGTTAGAGCATAAATTTTAAATGGAATATTGGAATACTGGAATCTTGGGAAACCAATAGAAAAAGGTTATAAGGTTATGGTAAGTTTTAACTCATTATTCCATCATTCCATTATTCCAAATAGGGTATTTATAAAATTCTGATGCAAGGAGAATGGAGATAGAAAAGAAAGCAGCGGGATCTAAGAAGAAAAGGATCGGGCTCTTCGGGGGAACCTACAATCCTATCCATCTTGGGCATCTCAGAGGAGCAGAGGAGATTCGTGAGGCTTTTCATCTCGATGAAGTCATCTTCATTCCGTCGGCCATTCCCCCTCATAAGCTCACAGAGGAGATCATCGACGCCAAACACCGCCTCGAGATGGTGAAACTAGCTATTGCCTCAAATCCATTCTTTTCCATCTCTGAGATCGAACTCTCAAGGCCGGGGAAATCCTATTCGATTGACACCCTTCGCCATTTTTGCGAGGGGCGCACCGACACCTTCTTCTTTATTCTGGGAAGGGATGCCTTTGTGGAGATAGAGACCTGGAAGGATTTCCAAAACCTCTTCACCCTCTGCCATTTCATCGTGATGGCCCGGCCAGGATTCCAGAAGACTCCTGTCGCCTCTCAACTTCCAACCTCTCTGACCTCTGCTTTTCAATACGATCTTGAAACAAAGGTCTGGGTCCATGTTTCGGGATACCATCTCCATTTCAAGGAGATCTCTTTTCTCGATATTTCTTCGACCAAGGCCCGGGAGTTGATCGAGAGAGGGGAGTCGGTGAGGTACTTCATTCCTCCCGAGACAGAGGCTTATATTCATAAGCACGGCCTTTACCGGAAGAGGGGGTAAGCGAGTGAACTCCCCGGGCTTTCGGAGGAGTATTCAGGAAGGGCGGGGGAGGCGGTAAAATATTTTTTTAACTTTTTTCATTTTTCTATTGTTTTCACAATTTTTTCTGGTATAATGCTACACTCAAAATCGTCGTCACCGGAGGATATGGCCACCGACTCAAAAACAAAATCGCTTCTCTGCCTGAACGCGGCTCTTGAAAAAAAGGCTCTGGATCCAGTTCTTCTCGAGATGAGGGGGCTTTCCTCTGTGACCGACTATTTCCTTCTTTGCACCGGCAAATCGGACCGTCAGGTTCAGGCCATTGCCAGATCGATCGAGGAGACCCTCGAGAAGAAAGGAATCCGGATTCTCGGTCAGGAAGGAAGGGCTCAGGGGAAATGGATTCTAATGGACTATAACGATGTCGTTGTTCATATCTTCCTGGAGCCGACTAGAAAGTTCTATGATTTAGAAGGAATATGGATGGATGCACCTCGCATCGAGTTTAAATCGGGAGCGGACATTGGCTAAGAAAAGGGTGGTTTCGAAAAAACAGAAAAAAAAGAGCACTCCCTTGAAGAAAGGAACGGGGAAGAGGATTGATAAGAGAAAACCGTTGAAAAAGGAGATGGAGAAAGGAATCGATAAAATTGATAAAAAGACCTTGTCCAAATTCAAAAAGATTCTGCTCAAGGAGAGGGAACAGATTGTAGGAGAGGTCAAACAGACCTATACAGACTCGCAGGAGATGGGACAGGATGGGATTCAGGACATAGGGGATGAAGCGGCCAATATCTATAACAAGCAGATCCTCCTCAGCCTTAATGAGAGTGAACGGATACGACTCCAGGAGGTGGATGAGGCGCTCGACCGCATGGCGAGTTCCACCTATGGAATCTGCGAAGAGTGTGGAGAGCAGATCAGCCTGAAAAGGCTTGAAGTCCGGCCAGTGGCAAAGTACTGTGTGGCCTGTCTGTCAAAGTTGGAAAAGGGGAGACTCTGATCGATGCTGGTGAAACTACTGATCCTCATCATTCTGGCCCTGATTTCCATCTTCTGCTGGGTCTCTCTGACCAATCCCATGGATGTCCAATTCCGCTTTTTTGGGAAGGTCATCCCTACCGATCTCTCCACACTGATGATCACCTCCTTTATGTTGGGTGTTTTGCTCGTCTTCATCAGCACCCTGGCGAGAGATGCCAAGCGGGCCATTGAGGGTTACCGCCAATCGCGAAAGAGAAAGAAAGAACAATCCCTGAAGGAGGAACTGAACAAAGGGATGGAAGATCTCCTCAGGGGGGATATGGCTAAAGCCAAAGCACATTTTACCGCAGTCCTGAAAAACGATCCTTTCCAGAAAGACCTCTATCTAAAACTCTCGGAGATCTCGGTTAAAGAAGGAAATGATGAGGAGGCTCTCCATTGGCTGGAGAGGGGGCGGTGGATCGATCATAAGAATGTCGAGATCCCCCTTCGGCAAGCAGAGATCTATCTACGGATGAAACGTCTTGACGAAGCCATCCATACCTTAAAACGCGCCATCGACCTGGATGAGACCAATCTCAGGGCATTAAAAAGTTTGAGGGAGATCTACCGGAACAATCGGAGATGGGAAAAAGCAATTCGGCTCCAAAAGTCCATTGTTAAGTTGGCCAAGGAAAAACAGACAGAAGAGCAGGAGAACCTCTTCTACCTGGGTTTGAAATATGAATATGCCATGGATCTTCTCCATCGGGGCGATGAAGAAGACCTTGAGGATGCCTTGAAGGTCGCCAAAGAGATCGTCAGGGAGGAAAAGACCTTTCAGCCCGGTTTTGTCCTACTGGGCGACCTCTATCTCCGGATTGGGAAATGGGCCTCTGCAGGAAAGGTTTGGGGAAAAAGTTTCCTACGGTTCAAATCGATCATCTTCATCCTCCGATTGGAAGAGCTCTACCTCAACAGGGAGGACCCGAGCACCCTGCTCCGTATTTATCAGAGAACATTGGAAAACGATCCTGAGAACTGGATGCTCGCCTTCTTCTTTGCCAAGCTCTGTCTAAGGCTGGAGATGCTGGATGAAGCTTTGGAGGAGCTTAACACCATCAGTCTAAAACAGAAAGACTTCCCAGCCCTTCACAGGCTTTTTGCAGAGATCTATCTCCATAAAAAAGACTTCAGTCGGGCTGCCCAAGAGTTTGAAAAAACTTTCGAATTGAGCGGGACATCCTATCTCCCCTTCGTCTGCAAGGTCTGTGAAAGAGAATCGAAGGAATGGACCGCCTATTGTCCTCAGTGTCACCAGTGGTCCACCTATACGATCCAAGAAGTTGAAAAAATCGTCTCCCCACTTCCTCCCCCTCGCCCCTTTTCTAAAGACGGGTTCTTTTCCCTCGAAGAAAGATAAAGGGGGATTTTTAAGATCTGAATGAATGCGTTTTCTTGCTGAAAGATTGCTCCAGTTTTTGCTCCCTCCCCAATGCCACTGTTGTGAAAAATTCCTGAAAGAAGGCCAAGGACGAATCTGCCCGGATTGTTTCTCAAAGATTCTGTGGATTGAGCCACCGCTATGCACCCTCTGTGGAGTCCCCTTCCTCTCCCGGGAAATCGAGGACCACCTCTGTGGCGCTTGTCTGACCAGAAGAAAATATTTTACAATGGCAAGGGCGGTGGGATATTATGAAGGTCCTTTCCGGGAAGCGATCCATCGATGGAAATATGAAGAGAAGAGTTTTCTTACCTCTTTCTTCGGAGAGAAATTGACCGAAACCTTCCGCCGCTATTGGGATCCAGGCTCGATTGATCTCCTCATCCCTGTTCCGCTTCACTCAAAGCGATTAAGGGAGCGGGGATTCAACCAGGCCCTCTTGCTCGTTAAGGAGTTAAGCTGTAGAACCCGGATACCCTATTCGAAGAGGCTGCTCCGGAAAAGGATACCCACCCCCCCGCAGGTCAACCTGAGTGGCAAAGAGAGGGAAAAGGGGGTCAGGGGTTCCTTCCATATTCAATGGGAGGAAGAGATTGAAGGAAAATCAATTCTTCTGGTTGACGATGTTTACACGACCGGTGCAACGGTCAACGAATGTTCGAAGGTATTGATAAAAGCCGGGGCAGAGCGTGTCGATGTCCTCACCCTGGCTCATGCCATGAGAAGTTCGTAGTTCACAGTTCGGAGTTCGGAGTCAATTAATATAAGGTTTCAGGGTTAGGGCTACGAAGCCCCTGCCTACCGGTAGGCAGGCGTTTCGTCATTCGGTAACGGTTATGTACAAAGGAATTAAAAGACGACAAACGTAGCCTTCTAATAACGATACGGGTCCCGCGAAACGCGGGATTACCGTTAGACAAAACCCTTCTTTTCTAAACAGTTACATTGGCCAAAGAATGAGTCATAAGAGAAAATTCTGGCTGTGGATTCTGATTCCTGTCGTGGTCGTGGGAAGCCTCCTGTTCTGGACCACTCATTATCTCTTCGATCCTGAACTTTACCGGAACGCCATTCAAAAAACCCTCACCTCTCAACTCGGCAGAGAGGTCTCCTTTGGAAAGGCAAGGATCGGTTTCTGGGGGGGGATAGGAATTGCTTTCGAAGACTTCCGGATTAAGGATGGTTCCCAATCCTTTGATCTTCTCCGTTCCGAAAAGCTGATCTTAACAGCGAAGACCCTTCCTCTGTTAAAGAGAGAAGTGAAATGGAAGCGGATTACATTTGAGAAACCCGTGGGCCGTTTCTCCCGGGACAGAAATGGAAGATTGAATTTTCCTGACACCCCCTTCAATGGGGGAACGTTGAAGTCCTCCCAGTCGTTGCGACTCGAAACCGAGAAGAAGATGATTGAGACCCTCTCCACCCTCTTTGGAGGCTCTCTATCCATTCGGTCCGGACAAATCTCCTTTTCCGACGAATTCTTTGGCGGCCCCCCTATTCTGACAGAGGTCCAATCCCTTCAACTCCGTCTTTCAAAGATATCTTTCGACAAACCCTTTCCTTTTCAAGTGAGTGGCAAGATCCTTCACTCTAAAAAGGAAGGGAAATTTTCGATCTCCGGGACGATCAAAGATATCCCTGAAGGGATGGATTTCTCAAAGGGAAAGGTGAAAGCCGAGGTGGAGGCAAAAGGAATTGAGGTTTTCCATTTCTGGTCTTATCTCAAACCCCTGCTTCCCATGAATAAGATCGCGGGAACCCTTGATCTGAAAGGCATGTATCAGGGGGACCTCTCTGGACCGTTTAGCGCTTCTCTTAATCTCCAGTTCAAAGAAGTCATCTACGATCATCCGAAAGTCTTTGCCTACCTGTTCACTCCCAAATGGGTCAACATCGATTTCCAGGCCAAGTATGACAGGGAGACATTCGAGGTTCCCAAATTTTCGATCGAACTTCCCGAGATAAAAGTCAAGGGAAGAGGCAGGATTTATGGAATCGGGACAAAAGGGATGGGCATGGATGCAGAGGCATCGAGCAATGTCTTCGACATTGCCGATGGAAGAAGGTTCATCCCTTTCCGGATCATCACTCCGAGTGTTTCCGACCCCCTTTTCCGTGCGGAGGGACGTGGTCCTGCTCAGATTCTCTCTGTTAAACTTTCAGGAAAGATTCCTGAAATCGATCACTGTGATGAACTTTACAATGCCCACGTTCTCTCGGTTGAGATGAAGGTCAATAACGGACGTTTAAAACTCCCCTGGAATCTACCCGCCCTCGAGGAACTGAAAGGACACCTCCTTTTCAAACAGGGCCATCTCCATCTCAAAGAAGTCCAGGCAAAAGTCTTTCAATCCAGCATTGATCGAGCCAATGGTGTTTTTTACGAGCTCCTTCAGATTCCTACGCTTGAGATTCAGGGCCAGGGCCAATTCCAGGTGTCAGACCTCTCCTCTCTGCTCAAGACCGATATCCTTGCTGACGATACGGAGATCATTAAGGCTTTTGAACCCATCACCTCCCTATCGGGCAAGGCCAACTATCAACTCTCGGTCAAAGGAAGGTTGAAGTCTCCCCTCCGTTTTCAGCATCAGGGCGACTATCTTCTGTCAAAAGTTCACCTGACCCATTCTCAGATTCCTTTCCCGGTCTCCATTGGAGAGGGAAAGGTGGGTCTTTCCAATGAAAACATTCAATGGTCAGGAGCCAAAGTGGAATTCGGAAATTCTTCCCTTCTCATGGCGGGCTCATTAAAGAAAGGAGGAGCTTCTGAATTCACAGTCAGAGGAAAGGTCGATCTGAAAAACCTTCTCACCCTCTTCCAATCCCCTCTCTTTCCGAAAGAGATACAATTGAAGACAGAAGATATTAAAAGCCTATCGGGTGCAGGCCAGATCTCGTTCAAAGGAAGAAGGGCATCCTCCCTTCAGCCTCTCTCCTACGAGTTGGAATTGCATCCCAGAGAAGCTTCCCTCCTTCTAAAAACTGTCTCTCATCCGTTCCTCTTTCGAGATGGCTCTGTCTCCATCTCCAATCTCGGGGCCACCTTTTCAAAGTTTAAAATCCAATCTTTAAACTCCTCTCTCATTCTGGATGGAACCATAAGGCAAGGAGAGTTGAATCTCTCCACCACTGGCTCAATTGATCTCAAAAATATTTCCGCCTTACTCCAATTATCCCTCTTTCCGGATTCGATGCGAACCCAGATGGACGACATTCAGGATCCCACCGGAGGCTTGGACTTCCGTCTTAACTGGACCGGAAAAATGGATCAAGGGATCAACGCCATCAGAGAAGGCGAGATTTCCATGAAGTCCATCTCTCTCAGGCATCGAAAGATCCCAGTTCCTCTCTCTCAGATCGAAGGCAAGGTCCACTTTTCTCCCCAACAGATGCGATGGGATGGATTGAAGGCAAAGATAGGAGATTCTTCGCTTACTCTCTCCGGAGCCTCCCCCCGTTCTCAAACAGGATCTGGGGAAAGAAAACTCTCACTCCATCTCACTTCCACCCACCTTGACCTGGATACCTTCTTCCCTCAGAGAGAAAAAACAACTCCAACTTCTTTCGACAAGATCAGACAATGGCTTTCCCTCTGGACGATCCAGGGCAAGATCC
>VGSD01000055.1 GCA_016875155.1 Deltaproteobacteria bacterium
CTCTTTCTCACAGAAAAAGGAGTGCGGGTGGTGGGTATTGATGCCTGGAGCTGGGATAGGCCTCTTCCTTTTCTCGCGAAAGAATTCAAAGAAACCGGGGATTCGAGGGTCATCTGGGAGGCTCACTTTGCAGGGATTGAAATTGGATACTGCCATATGGAGAAGTTGGCGAACTTGTCAGCCATTGGAAGGCCTCATGGATTTACGGTCTGCTGTTTTCCTATCAACATCAAGAAGGCCAGCGCAGGCTGGGTTAGACCTGTCGCCATCATTGATGAAGAATGATGAATGCCACTTTTGAATAGTCAATTTTAAGGTCAATCAGGAGGCCCTGGGCAGGTGTGGCCTGATAGGCTGGCCTTGAAGCCGTACTGGGGAAAACCCGCTGTATGGGATTTTAGGAGGGGCGATGGAAACGCCGGCATCATTCAAGCCCGGACCGCGCTATCGTCCTACCCGACGTGCCAAAGCCGGGTCGTCCTGGTGGTAATCAACTGGTGGGCCCGGTTCCAACAGTGGAGCGAGATTTCGACTCGCCTCTGAGTCGGGAGCTGTTGGCAGGAAACTTCCACCTGCGACGGTATAGATGAAAAAAAGGCCAGCGCACCACACGATGCGCTGGCCCAACTTTAAGTCTGACGAACGCTGAAAGGCTACCGTTTCCTCCGCGCCAGGGCAGCAAGTCCAAACAGTCCTGATCCCACCAGGACCAGCGAAGAGGGTTCGGGGACCTGCGCTATCTTGCCACCCTCGATCCAACCACTGTCGTTCCCGCTAGTTCCGATCCCCTGGATGTGGGCAGCAGCGTTGAATCCGGTTTTTCCTACCGGTCCGTTCACGCTTGTGAAATCGAAGTCCGCCGTTGTTAACCCCAGCCCTATCCACTCCAGGACGAACGTCTCTCCGGCGGTGAAAGTATCACCCGGAGGCGGGAGATTGAGTCGAAAATCGAAGAAGCCGTCGCCATCTGGTTTCCATTGGTCATTACCGGAACTCATGCTATTCCATGCTGTTTGCGTGCCTAACCCAGTCCCGATGGCAGTTGGACTGAACACGGCTGCGTTCTTGGAAGGGTCGAAGTTCCAATAGACTCCGGTATTGAATTCAGTGCCGACAAGCCCGACATTTTCGATCGTCAGCCTCACCCCACCTACTATGTCCAAAAAGGTCAGTGTCACCCAAGGAGCAGTCCCTGCGGGAGGGGTTGCGCCGCTAAACTCATTGTCCAAGTAAAAGGTTAGCGTGTCAGCCGAAGCAGGCAACGCGACCAATCCCAACAAGGCAAATGCAAACACAAACCTCGTGGCCATCCTCATCATCGGACTCTTCCTTTCACGGTATTTGTAACGTTTCATAATTACCTCCTCCGTTTGACTTAGCACCTTCGAAAAAAGGTATTAAGCAATTATCATACCATATTTTATCTATTTGTTTTTAAAGGACTATTTATTTTTGCGCTGAATTTCAGAAGAGTAAAATTGTAAATACTCCCGACACTTCCTAATAAGATTTGAGAGCTAAACATATAAGATATAATAATCTCAAGGACATAGTTGATTATTTTGAAATTGTAAGGAAATCGGACGTATTTCACGGCTTTTACATAAATTTACAACTTAAATTGGATACTCTTCTGTAATATTACTTACTGTCCTTAAGAATGCACCTATCTGCTATCTATATGCTGTTTTTAGACTTCTGAAAATGTTTGAATTGGATTTTCATATATTGAACCAGCATGCATCATTCCTACCGGAAATCTTCGATTCCTGAAGCATGCCTCTTTTGCGCAGTAGCAGTGTTGTCTTTCAAATGGAGGGGTGGTTGATAGCTTAACTCAAGTCGATTTTATGGGTGTCTTCCCTTTCGTAAACCTGAGGACTGTATTCGACGACCAGTGTGTCTTCCAAACCCAGAAAAAGATGGCCACAGCGGGGCTTCACCCTTATTCTATCTCCTTTTTCCAGGATCTTTTCTTCCTTTTGAAGTGTGTCCATATCAAGAAATATCGCTTTTATCTTTCCCTCAAAGACATAAAAAATTTCTTCCTTCTGTTCATGGTAATGGTTGCCCCTTGAAAACCCCTGTCTGATCTCAAAAGCAGCTATGTGGAGCATTGCCTCCTGATAGGAAATCTGGACGAACTCCCCTCTTTCCTCATTCCACCTCTTTGCTCCAGGGATTTCCTTTGTGTCAGGCAGTCTCTCAATGATCACTTTATCCATAAACTTCTCTTGATACCTCACCTGCCTGCCCTGCTTGACACAGGGGGCGCAGGCAGTTTAAAAAAAATGATTACAAAGATATAATCGGATAGCCGGCTTGTTTCCAGGATTCGACACCGTTTTGATAAACTTTTCCGTTCCATCATTTTTAAAGACATCTTCACCTCCGTGACAAAAATGCTTAACAATTTTATTATTACCTTATCCATTCTCATTTTCAATGACACCTCAACAAGAGTGGATGAAAGGTTCATGAAAGAGCCAATTTAAAATGATTATTCTCCATGCAACCTTTCTTGAAAGAGTATTTTCCCTGTGGGGAGAAAAACCCGATGAACCTGAAGTCTCAGCCGCTAAAAAACCGAAAAATAAGCTGAAACATCGTCAAGCGAAACCAGTATCCCTTTGCTATGATGCAGGCGCTGAGAAATTATCTTTGGTTCTCAAAGAAATCGGCCTGGGGTTTAAAGTCACCGCAAAATCCATTCGACCGATGGTTGCATGGCTTCCAACCATAGACAATCAACCTGTCCCTTCCTCACGACTCATTGGTGAGTTTCCGGAATCAACCACTCAGGCAACGTTGGCTCCATGGAAAGTGACCGTCGTTCAATTCCCTTTCGAAAAGGGAATTGAATTTTTATGTCGCTGCATCGGCAAGCAGACCCTGGGACCGGGGATGATTGTAGGAAAGGACCTATCTTTCTGGACAATGGCTTTGCGGTTTGCTGGCGCAGTTGCAACAAAGGGTCAGTTTCTTCCAGACATAAACGATCTTCATGGGATCCCGCAGGCTCGCTGGAGGTCGTTCCTCTCCGGGTTAGAGAGTGAAAGGCTTTCAAATCTTGCCAAGTTGATACCAGCTGTTGCACGGGCATTGAGCCTCAAAGATGCTTCATCCCCCACTGTCTCTTCCATCACGCTTCTCTCCGAATTTATTGACAGCGCCGTAGATTATCTTATTCGATCCACAGGAAGAGATGATTTCGAACACGCCCTCACTGCAAAACGCCGCTCCTTGAAGGCGATGGATGGTTTTTACAGCAGCCATGATCAATGGCTTCATGCATTGCGTTCACACGACGGCAGAATGGAGGGAAAGTCTGCAGAGTTGGATCAACTTACAAATCACTTGAAAAATTGGATCCGTCCGATATCGGTCTCCGCTGCTTCACCGTTCCGTCTCTGCTTTCGTGTTGAAGAACCCGACGATGGAAATGACAAATGGTATGTCCGGTACCTTCTGCAGGCCAATCACGATCCAAGCCTGCTGATCCCGGCTGAAAGGGTCTGGAAAGGGAGAGAGATCTTGCCATTGGCAAATAAGAACTTCAACTCTCATGAATACCTTCTGCTCTCTCTCGGTCAGGCATCCGGAATTTGCCCTCATATCGAGGCCAGTTTGAGGACACCTGGGCCCTCAGGATACCGGCTCGATGCTAAGGGAGCTTACGAATTTCTCACACTGAAGGCATCGACCCTCGAACAGTCTGGCTTTGGGGTCATGCTGCCGGCATGGTGGACGCGCAAGGGGACAAAACTCCACCTTACAGCCCGGGCGCATGTGAAGACACCCGAGATGCAAAGTAGAAGCGGCCTCTCTCTCGACCAGATTGTTCAGTTCGATTGGGAAGTGGCCCTGGGCAGTGAAAAACTCTCTTTTGAAGAACTCCAGAAACTGGCGAAATTCAAAGCTCCTCTAGTGAAGGTTCGCGGTCAGTGGGTTCTTCTCGATGCAGAAGAGATTCAGGCGGTAATCCAGTCCTGGAAAAAGAAGGCAATGGAACAGACGACCCTCCGGGAAGTTGTCCGAATGGCCCTGGGAGGAGAAAAAGGTCTTGGCAATATCCCGGTTGAAGGAATCTCAGCATCAGGCTGGATCGCCAATCTTTTTAAGGAACTGGAGGGGAAGAGTCCATTTCAGGAGCTACCCCAACCCAGAGCTTTCCAGGGAACGCTCCGGCCCTATCAGAGGCGCGGTTATTCCTGGTTGAGTTTTCTCAGGCAGTGGGGGTTGGGAGCATGTCTGGCCGATGACATGGGATTGGGCAAGACCATCCAGGCATTGGCTCTTATTCAGAAGGATTGGGAATCAGGGGAACGACGTCCTGTGCTCCTCATCTGTCCCACATCTGTCGTCAATAACTGGCAAAAAGAGGCCAGCCGCTTCACTCCGGAAATTCCCGTCATGGTTCATCATGGAATCGAAAGAACAAAGGGCGAAGCTTTCACAGCAGAGGCCAAGGAGCATGCCATTATAATCTCAAGCTACGCCTTACTGAACCGCGATGTCGAGACCTTTAAAGATCTCCAGTGGGCCGGAGTCATTCTTGACGAAGCTCAGAATATCAAGAATCCTGAGACCAAACAAGCCAGGGCCGCAAGGGTTATACAAGCAGGCTACCGTATCGCCCTTACGGGCACGCCGGTTGAGAATAATGTGGGGGATCTCTGGTCTATCATGGAGTTTCTCAATGCCGGGCTTCTTGGAACCCAGACAGAGTTCAAGAACAGGTTTTTTATTCCTATCCAGGCAGCCAGGGACCCTGAAGCCTCCGAAAGGTTAAAGCGCCTTACTGGCCCCTTCATCCTTCGTCGACTCAAAACCGATAAGACGATCATTAACGACCTTCCGGAAAAGATGGAGATGAAAGTCTTTTGCACTTTAACCAAAGAGCAGGCCTCACTCTACGAAGCCGTTGTAAAAGAGACCATGGAAGCGCTGGATGAAACCGAAGGCATCCAGCGGAAGGGGGTTGTCTTAGCAACGCTTTTGAAGCTGAAGCAGGTTTGCAACCATCCAGCCCACTTTTTAGGCGACCATTCCCCTATCCCCAGCCGCTCAGGTAAGCTTACCCGTCTGACCGAGATGGCAGAAGAGATGGTGGAAGTGGGGGATCATGCTCTTATCTTTACCCAGTTTTCAGAAATGGGCGCAATCCTCCAGAAACATCTCCAGGAAATATTCGGCCGCGAAGTCCTCTTCCTCCACGGAGGAACCCCTAAGAAGCATCGTGATCAGATGGTCGAGCGTTTTCAGGCACAGGAGGACGCTCCATTCCTTTTTATCCTCTCTCTTAAAGCGGGCGGCACCGGTTTAAACCTGACACGGGCCAATCACGTTTTCCATTTCGACCGCTGGTGGAACCCGGCTGTTGAAAACCAGGCAACAGACAGGGCTTTCCGCATCGGTCAGAAGAAGAAGGTTGAAGTCCACAAATTTATCTGCGCAGGCACGCTTGAAGAAAAGATCGATGAAATGATCGAGCGGAAGAAGGAGGTCGCTGAAAGAGTGATTGGAACAGGCGAAGCCTGGTTGACCGAACTTTCCACAGCTGAGTTGAAAAACCTTTTCAGCCTGCGGAAAGAGGCGATAGGAGATTAGGATGGGTTACTGGAGAGATGATTATTTCTTATGGGGGCGCAGAAGGTCTTCTGTCCCGCGTGAAGCCAAGGGGGGGATAAAAGCCCAGTCCAAACATGGCACATTCGGCGAAAGCTGGTGGGCGAAACGTTGGATCGCTGTGCTTGAGAGCTTTAATATTGGAGCAAGGCTGGGCAGAGGCCGGTCCTATGCAAGAAGAGGCCAAGTTCTCTCTATCGAGATAGAAAAAGGGGAGGTTCTCGCAAAAGTTCAGGGATCGCGGCCTAAACCTTACCATATCAAATTGGAGATTAAAACCCTCTCTGTTTCGGATTGGCGGAAACTGGCCAAAATCTTGTCTGGCCAAGCTATCTTCTCAGCAAAACTCCTGATGGGGGAGATGCCTCTTGATATTGAGAAAGTTTTCAGAGAGGCAGGCCTGTCTCTCTTTCCGGAGAAGCCTAAGGACCTTAAGACAGCCTGCTCTTGTCCGGACTGGTCAAACCCGTGCAAGCATATTGCTGCAGTCTACTACCTGTTGGCTGAGGAGTTTGAACGTGACCCATTTTTAATTTTTAAACTCCGTGGAATGAATCGTGAAGATCTGATCCATATGTTAAGTGGGACCGATAAAAAAACTATCCGAAAGCAAGTTAAGCCGAAACAGAAAACCCTCCCTAATGAAGAAGAGGGATTGACCTCTGATATTTCCAAATTCTGGAATGGCGAGTCCCTCCCCGACGATTTCTTCGGGGAGGTTCGCATTCCATCTATAGCGGCAGCCCTGCCCAAAAGGCTGGGGAGTTTTCCTTTTTGGAGAGGCGAAGAAAAATTCCTGGATGTGATGGAATTGATTTATGCAAAGGCCTCATCCGTTGGATTAAAAGTATTTCTCGGCGAACAGATGTGGAAGGAACAGATCTGATCCTATCAGATTTTCTTGTTGTTTTATTATGAAGAATATGATATTTATTTCATCGTTCAGAAAGTTAAGAGGGGTTGATGATGGACAAAGAGCTGAAAGACTTTTTAGACAAAAAATTCACTGAAGTAGATAATAATTTCTCACGAATAGATGGGAAAATAGATAATTTAGATAAAAAAATTGCCCAGGTTGATGAGAAGGTCGACCAAAAGACAGAAGAAGTGCTTCACCAGTTCCATATTATCGCTGAAGACTTGGGAACAAAAATTAAGCTGGTGGCTGAAGGGGTTGTAAACCTGAATGAAAAAATGGATCGCAACCTTGATCAACTGAACAAAAATATGGAGCAAAAACATCAAGATGTCCTGGCCGCCATAAAATTTTCCTATGCCGAATTGGATAGAAGAATTACAACCTTAGAAGTCTACGTCAAAGAACTAGACAAAAGAGTGAGACACCTCGAATCCCACTAACCGTCAAAATGTTTGTTCCTATCTCAGCTACTACCAGATTGGGTACTATTTTTTAGTTTTAGATTCTTACACTTTAAAGCCTAAGAAATTATCTCTAACATTTATAAAAATAACTTCCCCTCCTCCCGGTGGGAGGGGACAAAGGGGAGTAATGCGGTATGGAGTCACCCATTATTCTCTCATTGAGGTCAATGAGTAATAGCTATCCGGAGCAACCCTCTCCATTCTTTCTTCCTGTTATCAATTTTAACAAATGATTCAAACACAGAAAATCCCAAATTCTTATAACCATACGATGATAGCGGACAGTCTCCGTAGGTGAAGGTTAGGACATCCCAGAAATCCCATTGACAAAAAACAGGTGAATGAGTAGGATTTTTACAAATTCCACCTTGAAGTTCAATAATTGTTAGCATCAAAACGAAAGGACATAACAGCATGAAACAATGGTATGAAGAACTATTCGAAAATTATGGAAGGAAATATGACAACGAGTGCTTCACCCAAGGCACCGTTGGCGAATGCGACTTTATTGAAAAAGAGATTGGTTATGATAAGAGCTTAAAAATACTGGATATTGGGTGTGGAACAGGCAGGCATGCAATTGAGTTGACAAAAAGAGGCTACACCGTTCTGGGGGTTGACCTTTCAGATTCGCAGTTAGAGCGTGCAAGAGAAAAGGCATCTATGGATAATCTCCAAATTCATTTTCAAAAGCATGATGCCAGAAATCTTCCATTCCTACATGAATTCGACTTGGTAATCATGTTGTGCGAAGGAGGGTTTTCGCTGATGGAGACTGATGAAATGAACTATCAGATCCTCCGGAATGCTTCTAATGCCCTAACGCAGAAAGGGAAACTGATATTTACTACTCTGAATGCCCTATTTCCTCTGTTTCATTCCGTCAAAGATTTTCTTGATTCAAACACAAAAGAAGGAAACGCAAAATGCGACAGTATTTCATTCGATTTGATGACTTTCCGGGAACACAACACCGTACATGCCGAAGATGATCTTGGGAATAAAAAGGAACTCCACTGCAACGAAAGGTATTATACGCCATCGGAAATAGCATGGCTGTTAAAAACCGCTGATTTCAACGTCATTGATATTTTCGGCGCGAAGCTTGGTGCTTTTAGTCGGAATGACGAATTATCGACTGAGGATTTTGAAATGCTTGTAATCGCAGAGAAATGATTTGGAAATGCTAACCTGGCGCTGGAGCCGACTCGCAAACTCGCGGCTCAGCTTTTTGTTAGGTGCACGGATGTCGGCAGCAGGGGTGAGAAGACGACAACTAAGACCAGGAGGTAACGCATGAGGGTAACCCACGGAGGCGTTCTCGCCGGCATTGGCAACACCCCGCTGATTGACATCAGTGACTTGACGCCGCCTGGCTCAGCGAGGCTCCTGATCAAGCTGGAGTATGCCAATCCGACTGGTAGCATGAAGGATCGCATGGCCCGAGCGGCGATCGAAGGCGCCGAGGCAAGCGGACATCTCGTCCCTGGTGGTACGGTAGTCGAATACACTGGCGGCACCACCGGCATTTCCCTTGCGTTTGTTTGCGCGGCGAAGGGCTACGGCATCGAGATCGTGTTCTCCGACGCGTTCAGCGATGAGAAGCGTCGAACGATGGAAGCATTTGGTGCCAGGATCACAGACGTCAAGAGCGACGGCAAGAAGATCACCGAGGCGCTCATCAAAGAGATGATTCGCACGGCGGCTGAAATCAGCGACCGACCCAAACACTGGTGGTGCGATCAGCTCAACAACCATGACGCCATCAGCGGGTATGTGCCTCTCGGGGAGGAGATCTGGTCACAGACCGGCGGGGACGTGACAGCGTTTGTGCAGGCCGTCGGCACGGCACACTCCATTCACGGTGTCACGGAGGCGCTCTGGGCGCACAACCCGCACATTGAGATTACGGCTGTGGAGCCCGAAGAGTCAGCCGTGCTGTCGGGCGGTCCTTCTGGGTCTCACAAGATTGAAGGAATCGGCATTGGCTTTGTCCCGCCGCTCTGGCATCCTGAAATGGTCAATCGGATCGAGCGCGTCTCGACCGCAGCAGCTAAGGACATGGCGAGACAGCTCGCTCGCCAGCAAGGAGTGTTTGCGGGCACCTCGACAGGTGCCAACGTCGTCGCCGCGCTTCGTGTGGCGCAGCGCCTGGGATCGTCTGCAACCGTCGTCACGATTGCTTGCGACTCCGGGCTGCGCTACCTCAGTACCGACGTGTTTCGAGGCAACGAGGTCGGCGCCTAACATTCCTAGGCCAGTGAAAGGAGACGATGAGATGGTGTTTCATACTGCTGAAGGTGGATCTGATACTTCCGAGTCCCGTCCCTGGTTCAAATATTATGATCCTGAAGTCCCTCGCCACCTGACCTATCCCCGTATTCCCCTTCATTCCCTGTTAGATCAGACCGCCGCTAAGAACCCTGCCAATCCATGTACAAACTTTTTCGGCAAACAACTTACCTACCAACAGATCAAAGAGCTATCCGACCGGTTTGCCTCCAACATCGGTCATCTGGGCGTAAGGAAAAGGGACAGGGTGATTTTAATGCTTCCCAACTCACCGCAGTTTCTCATCACCTATTACGGTCTCCTCAAAGCAGGGGCTGTGGTCGTCCCTTTGAATCCTCTCTCTGTTGAGCGCGAGCTTAAATTCTTCCTGACGGATTCAGGAGCTGAGGTCGTCATCACCATTCCACTCTTTCTGGATAAAGTGGCGTCACTTAAAGGGAAGACGCCTTTAAAGCATATCGTCTGCAGCCGCATTGCTGACTTCCTTCCATTTCCTTTGAATCTTGTTCAAGGCTTTCGGGAATGGATGCTCATCCGCAAAGTAGGTGATTCAAACGTGGTGGATTTCAAAGAATTGTTGCAGCAACCACCTCTGCCGGATTGGCGTCCAGACCCGGCTCCGATTGATGAAATGGCTGTGGTGATCTATAGCGGCGGCACCACAGGTGTTGCCAAAGGGATCATGCTCTCTCAATATAATCTGGTCGCCAATGCTCATCAGAACATCGCCTGGGCAAATCTCACGGACGAGCAAGGGGTGCTGGCTGTCATTCCTCTCTTTCACGGCTTTGGCATGAGCGTCATCATGAATTCCGCAGTGAAAGCCGGAGGAGAGATTTTTTTGATGCCACGCTTCAGTGCAAAGGCAGTGGCTAAGAACATCCAGAAGTATAAACCATCCTTTTTTCTTGGTGTGCCAGCGTTATTTGTACAGTTGAGCAACCTGCCGGACATTGAACGCTATGATTTCAGCAGCCTGAGGGGAACCTTTGTTGGCGCAGCGCCCCTGACCCAAGCCATTAAGGATGAGTTTGAGAGAAAAACAGGGGGACGGATGATCGAAGGTTATGGCCTGACAGAGGCAGTCACAGCAATCATGGCGAATCCCTACCATGGAATGCACAAGGTCGGCAGCATCGGCATCCCATTTCCTGATGTGGATGTTAAAATCGTCAGTATTGACGACGGACACGATCTTGCTCCGGGCGAGTTGGGAGAGATCGTTCTCAGAAGTCCATCAGTGATGCTCGGCTATTACAATAATCCTGAAGAGACCCAGAAGACCATTGTGGATGGCTGGCTTTTCACGGGCGATATTGGCTATATCGACCAGGACGGTTACTTCTACATCACCGACCGCAAAAAGGACCTCATCATTGTCAGCGGATTCAATGTCTTTCCTCGTGAGATTGACGAGTTGGTTTATCAACATCCCAAGGTCAAGGAGGGCATCACCATCGGTCTTCCTGACCTTCGCAAAGGAGAGCGCATCAAGGTTTACATCGTCCTCAAGGAAGGAGAGGTTGCTACGCAGGAAGAGTTCATTGCCTACTTCAAGGAGAGGCTTACCCCTTACAAGGTTCCGTCCGAGGTTGAATTTCGCAGTGAATTGCCCAAAAGCATGATTGGTAAAATCCTCCGCCGTGCGCTTCGAGAGGAAGAGAGTCGCAAGGCGAAAGAGGAGGGATGAGCTTCACTTCTCAAGTCCAATAACTCATAACGCCCCCTA
>VGSD01000056.1 GCA_016875155.1 Deltaproteobacteria bacterium
CCATCCTCCACCAGAAGAAGAAGGATTGGGAAAAGCAAGGAAAAGCTCTTCTGTGAGGAGCGCTGACATCAAGACGTTTGGGGATGATTGGCTCAGGCTTTTCTAATGGCGGAGGGCACCATGGACTCCGATTAGAATGAGCAAGCCTCCCAAAATCTGTTGCAGGAAGATCTGTTCTCCCATCCAGAGGTAATTCACCAGAATGGCCACCAAGGGGATGAAATAGAGATAGACCATAGATCGGGTGACTCCCAACCTTTCGATTCCTCCATAGTAGGAGACATGACCGATGATGCCAGGCAAAAGAATGGCATATCCTAGAGCCCACCAGGAGTTTGAGCTGACCTGACGAAGGGCAACAGGGGTTCCTAAAAAGGGGACAGCCAGCCAGAGAACCAATGAGCCGATCGCCATGCAATAGCCCATCAGGCGAAGCGGGGAATAGATCTTGAGAAGAGGCTTTGACCATGCAGATAAGAAAACAGCCGCAAATAAGGCGGCGATCAGGGAAAGTAGATCGCCTATGAGAGTATCGAGAGAGAAATGGAGTCTGGCCGTGGGTTTTAGAATGACGAGCATGACACCGAACAGAGAGACCAGCATATAGAGGTATTGTCTCCAGGTTACGGGCTCTTTTTCTATGAGATGAACATAAAGCGCGCCCCAGAGAGGCGTGGTTGAAAGGATCAGCGCCGAGTTAGAGGCAGACGTCAAATCCAAGCCGACCAACCAGAGGATCTGATAGATCCCAATACCTAAAACCCCTATCCATGTCACTTTTCCGATATCCCTCTTTTGAAGGGAGATTCCTTTTTCCCGTTTAAACGTTATCAAAAGGACGAAAAAACCGCAGAGGGTAAACCGGATGGCTCCGAAGAGGACCGGAGGTAAATCCACAAAGGCAGATTTGACGATTCCGTAATTGGCTCCCCAGGTCAACACAACGACCATGAGGAGGAGATGACCGATGTTAGGATTTTTTTTAGACATATCGAATGCTGATCTTAAGAGGCCAATTTCTTACAGAGTTCTGCCACTCGTTTTCCTAATTTGCGTCCATTCTCCGATGTCCTATCATCCGGAGCGCCGACACAGGACACCCCATAGTGACCGGTTGCTTCCATGGGATCTCCCACCACGATCATCCCATAGATGAGCATGCACTGGATGATGGAGATGATGGTCGTCTCTTTTCCGCCGGAAGCATCTCCTGAAGTGGCAAAGGCGGCTCCGACCTTATTCTCGATCTTTTTCCGTATCCCAACATATTCGTCAAAGATCCGTTTCAGATCCCAGGCCATCGTTCCAAAATAGACCGGCGAACCCGCGATGATGCCGGCGGCATTTAAAAAATCGTCTTTGGTCACTTCCTGAGTTGATTTGAGAATAGCCTGGGTTCCTGAAACGTTGTTCACCCCCTCTGCAATTTTCTCCGCCAATTTACGGGTGTTTCCACCTTTTGAATAGTAAAGAATCAGGACATTCATCTTTGAGCCTCCTCGATTTTTCCCACGAATAACACAGGCGGAATATCTTTTCAAGAAATAGGAAGAGGACTCGTTAGTTTGAATGTGGGGGGATAAGACGATTATTAGATGGTTAATAGGCCTGTTTCCCGAAAACTATAGTAGCCTTTTCGGGTTACGATCACATGGTCAAGAATCTGAATGCCAAGAATTTTGCCTGCTTCAGTTAATTGACGATGGATATTCAAATCGGATTCGCTCGGTTGAAGTTCTCCGGATGGGTGGTTATGAACAAAGATCACCCCCGCTGCACGGTCAGCAATGACATCGGCAAAGACCTCTCGGGGATGCACCGGGCTTTTATTGAGCAAACCGATTGTCACGATCCGTTTTTCAATCACTTCGTTTGCTCCGTTCAGTGAAATACAGACAAAGTGTTCCTGTTGTTTTCCGGCAATATCAGCAACAAGCGGTAGGACATCCTTGGCGGATACAACTTTGATCATTTCCTTAAGTAAATGCCTTCGCGCGAGTTCAAAGGCGGCTAAAATCTGCGCTGCCTTCGCTAATCCCATGCCAGGAACTTCAAGCAAATGGTCCAGCGATAGTTCCTCTTTATGCTCCCTTATTAGGCCTGCCACATGCTTGGCTATTGATCTAACATCAGCGCGTGCTGTCCCCATGCCAAGAATTGCCGCCACAAGCTCCTCATCCGTAAGGGCTTTTGCTCCTCTCTCCCGCAATTTTTCCCTTGGCCGGGCATGCTCCGGCATGTCTTTGATGGTTTTCATAATCTTTCTTTTGTTAATTCAATTCCTTCTAACCAATTTTAACAATAGCCTAATAGCTTGATTTATTTAGGCTTTTTAAATATACATCTACGCTTTTCTTTGTTTAGAACAGTTTTTATTGTTAATTTCTTTTTCATTTAACTATGATCCATTTCGGAGACTGTCTTGTCCCGGCATTTCGGATAATTCCTTCTATCCGTAGCGCCATTAATAGATTGTGAACCATGCTATCTTTCTGTTTAGGTAAAAGTGCTTCAGGTAGTTTATCAATCAACAATGCGTCTATCTCTTTCCTCGAAACAGGACCGTGTTGTCGGATTAGTTCAATTATCAAGTCTTTATAGTACTGTCTGTCAAAACCACGTTGTCGAATATGACGGGCCTTTTGATTAGTAACCGCAGCGACTCTTGCGCTTATATAAAGGTTTGGGTATCTCCCTTCAACCAACCCGAGCTTTTTGAGTCTCGCATGCTCACCGTGCTCAATCTTTATGCCTTTCTGAATTTTATCCAACAATATTACCGCCCACAGATCTAAGTCCGTCCTCTCCATTAGCATCCGGGTATACTGTTCGTTCAAGATCGTCCCTCGAATGGTCACAACAACTCGTATCGGGTCAGAAAGATTATAGTCAGGCAATGGGAAAAATCGTTTCATCTGGGTCTGGAACATCCGTTTGATACCGCCGCCTTGCGTGTCAATCATATTCAGATTGACCATCGCCTGGGATAGTGATGGATTCCGATATACCTCCATTGGTGCATCCCGCTTAATCACGTTTTCGACATTCCCAGGGAGAAAACTACCAACATTCGTCAGAATCAACTGGTCGGGCATCTCAACCATGTTGATACGCCCACCCAGACTGTAGTCCTGATGAGCAATACAATTGTGCAACGCTTCTCGGAGCACCCAGGAATCATATTGACGGATTTCAATCGGAAACAAAGTACCACTTGGTAACTGACGAATCGTTAAGTTCCGAATTCTGGCCAACACACGGTCAACATTCAGGATGAATGGTGGATCGAAGTGTTCATAATCTTTTTCCTGGTTTTGTTCATCCTTGAGAACCCAAGTGATCCTCGCTACAGCAGGGGAAATCAATGCTGCTGATTCCGGCTTTCCCAAAAGAAGAAGTGTGCCATTAGTGATGGATTCCTTAATAGCTATGCCGATCTTATTAAAAAAAGTTATATCATCCCATGTATCTACCTCAGTGGCTTTGGCTGGGAATTTAACCTTATATTCCTGGCGGGCTTTCTGGATAGCTTCAATATCGAGGTCAGCTGGGGATGCCTTTTCACAAATCTGTCCAGACCAATCTACGCGGCGTTGCCATATAATTCTTTCCTTCTCAGAGTGGTTGGCAAGAAGGGTTTTACTGGAACCTATTCGTATCCAAGCCTTATCATAGAATTTGACAGGGCGATCTAGAGCAGGTATGACTTCAAATAGCACCACGTGTCTCTCTTCCGTTTCAAATTCATAGCATTCAAAGCCAGTATTGGGTTGCAAGCCTTTGCTAAGCCACAGCATTAAATCCTGATTGCCTTTGCCTTTCTCTTGTTGGGGATTGAATGTTGTACCAACCACTTCACGTGTTTTATTTTCAAAACCAAAAATCAAGTATCCCCGAGGTTTACCGTGGACACAGGCGGAATTAGCAAGTGCAGACAAGTATTCACCCAGATGCTGAGCATCTAAGTGGCTAACCTTAAACTCTAACCACTCCGTCTCCACCGGTTCCTTCCTTAAACGGTTTAATAGTGCGATCAGGCTCGCTTGGTCCAAATTTACTCCTCTCCCCAAATCTCTGATAGTTTGGTCTGGATCTTCTGTTCGTAAATCTTGATTAGCTTACGGTTTGCCTCTGCCAACTCCCGCTCCACCTCAATTTCCTCCACAATCCTCCGCTGAACCTCAAGCGGTGGGAGGGGGATTTTTATCTCTTCAATTTGGGATCGGTTGATCGAGTCAAATGTACTTCCATTACAACCACGCTTTATTTCCTCCTGCCTATCGTTAAGAATAAAAAAGAGGTAACGATAATCAAGTTGCTCCCCTGCCCTGATTGCAGCCAAACCTCGTCCTATACAAATTTGAGAAAATGGATTGATATTTACTGGACCTACGGGTGCTCTGACAGACATCAAGACATCATTCTTTATCGATAGCTTTGTCGTTTGAGTTGTCCATTTTTTAGGTTCTTGTAAAAAAACTTCACCAAATTCTATCTTACCTTGATAAAAAGACATCCCCTCCCCAATAGCATTGTAGTTTTGCCCATCAGGGGACTGACCTGAAATTACATTTGAAATACTCCCTAATTCTTCTATTGGCCAGGTGGGGTTGATTTTGATGGAAGGTTTGTAGTTGGAGATGATTTGTTTAGCGCCTTCGATGATTTTCCGGTAGCTGTCCAGTTCCGCAACAATCTTCTCCTGCACCTCCACCGGCGGCAGAGGGAATTCAAAAGACCTATATTCATTAGCATTGATATTTGAGAGCGTTCCACTCTTCCTCATTAATTCAATCCATGTTTGATAGTGTAAGGATCGTGTGATAAAAAACACAAAAGTTGGTAATACTTTAGTTGAATCCAATCGAAAGCGAATCAGATAGCCAGCGAACTGATATATACGATCATTTCGCTTGTGCAAATAGGCTCGGCCAACTGACCCTGATCTTGCAAGTAAAAAATCACCTAGCTCCAGATAGCAATCCTTTTCAATCGTAGAAGGGGAAACAATGTCATCCTCCTTGAGATTTCCATCATCGTCAATATCCGTGATTCTAATATAACGAACCTTGCCATTATATAAGACTTTGCTAGCGCCCGACCCATACTGAGGGGGGCCAAGAATAACATCCCCCAACTTTACCATTGACCACTTTGTACTGACACGGATGCCGGTGTCGCGGTAGCGGTCACCGGAAAGGTTTATGTCGCCATTTTCAAGGATACGTGACTTTTTTACTGCATGAGCAGTTATGGATTTTTGATTGTCAGAATCCTGTTTCTTTAAATCCGCAATTCGCAATTTAAAATCCGAAATGGCGCTTAGGGCTTCGGGTAAGTCGTTTTTCGCAATCGGTTTTCTCTGTGCTCCCAGATCAAACCCATCATTTTCCACTTTTACGAACAGGATTTCATCCGTCCGCTTTGATACGGATTTATCCAGCAGCAGAATGCTAGTTTTGACGCCGGAATACGGGTTGAAACATCCTGCGGGTAGGGACACAACGCACCAAAGATAGTTCTCAGCAAGCATCTTCCGCAACTTCTTATAAGCATTTTGGGATTGGAAGATAATGCCTTCTGGCACGATAATGCCAGCTCGCCCGTTAACATTCAGGTGTTCCGCAATGTAGTCCACGAAGAGAACCTCGCTCCGTGTGGCCTTAATGCTGAAGCGGTTATGGGGGCGAATACCACCTTTCGGTGTCATAAATGGAGGATTTGCAAGGATCACATCATTGCGTTCGTCCCAGCGTTCCTCGCTGGTCAATGTATCGTATTCATGGATGCGTGGGTTTGCAAAACCATGAAGGTAAAGATTCACTCGGGATAATCTCACCATGTCAGGGGATATGTCATAGCCGCAGAAGTTGGTCATTAACCGGCCACGCTCATCCGGCGTGAGCTCAGATGAAGATTCTTGATGTTGTGTGAGAATATGTTTATAGGATGAGATTAAAAATCCAGCAGTTCCACAGGCAGGGTCAAGAATGCTCTCGTTTTTCTTAGGATCGACTATCTTGACGATAAAATCAATGATATGTCTGGGTGTCCGAAACTGTCCGGCTTCTCCTTGGCTTCCAAGAATAGATAGAAGGTATTCAAAGGCATCACCAAGCCGTTCGCTGTGGTCATAGGTGAATCCGTTTATCTCCTTGAGGAAGAGATTCAAGGTTTCGGGATCACGGTATGGAAGAAACACTCCTTTAAAAATATCCCTGAAAAGCTGGGGGATATTTTTGTTCTGGTTCATCTTCTCGATGCCTTCGACATAGAGAAGTAATCGCTCATGTCCGCTGAATCGGCGGTCGAGCAACTGATGCCAGGCGTATTTCTTGTATTCTCCAGAGAAGAACGTTGCCTTGCCCCCAAGTTCCTCGGACTGTCGATCCATATCATCCATGAATTTGTAGATCAGGGCGATGGTAATCTGCTCCACCTGCGACTTGGGATCGGGCACCTTCCCAACCAGGATGTCGCGTGCAGAATCAATTCTTGCTTTTGTTTCGGAATCAAGCATTTTTGATTTTTGATTGATGATTTTTGATTTGTGATTGGCCTGCCGTTTTTGCTGATGCAATAAATATGGCTGCCAGTTCATTTGCTTCTTTCAATAAAGGTTCAATCAAATCACGCCCGAGTAATTTACCATCCATGATCAACTCAAGCCAATAGGCGCTTTCGTCAGCCTCCTCGGCTACAATCCCAATCTTTGAGGTAAATTCAGCTTTGGATCTCCCACGGCAAGCAGCACGATAATTTGCGCCTACCGAGGTGCCACTCCGAACCAGTTGATTTCCGAGTGTCCGTCCAGCAATGGAGTTGGGCAGTTTATCCACAAGTTTCATTATATTTAATGCAAACTGTTTCGTTCTATCTTTTAGTTTTTTCTCGTCCATCTCTTCCCCAATCAAAAATCTCAAATTAAAAATCATAAGTTACATGAACTGATTCAAATGGACATAATCCTTTATGTATTCGGGGATGATGGTCCGCCATTCGCTGAGAGCTTTAAAATCTTCTAAAGAAACCTTCGGATTCGTTGCCAAGCGGTTAAATTCCTTCTTTTCTACGATGTCACGGATTTCACCATCCGTCACATAGGCTTTAAAGAACTGCCGAATCACCTGCATATGTGCGGCGTCCGGCTTGTGGATTGAAACAAACTTGGCAAGCTCTTCTTCAAGGAGTTCATCTTTTGTTTTAAACCGGTCAATACCGCCAAAGACTTTTTCTATAATCTCCCTTAAGGTAAGTCTCCGGTCAAGCTGAACAGATTTACGGAGTTTATCGAGGTTAAAAAACTCCTTTGGCTTATCTAAAATGTTATTCCGGACATATTCTTCGACTGCACGGACATCACCCCGATCATAAAGAGTGCGAATGATTTCATCCCCTTTTACCTTCTCTTCGAATTGTTCATAGAACTTTCGGTCTATCTTCATTCCATGAACTGGAACAGGTGTCTCAATATACATCTTCAAAGGATCAGGGTCTATATTTGTGTATCCCAATTCTTCTGGAGGCGGCGGAGGTATCGGTTCAGGGCTAGGGGATTTTGGCCACATAGGAGGTAGTTTGATCACTTCGTCGTAGTTGAACTTCTCCTCGAAGTATTCGCAATTGGCAAAAAAGTCAAAGAGTTTGAATTTCTCTTTGGGCCTGTTATGTTCTTCAACCTGGCCGCCTTCCTTCTCAACATATCGGAAGCTATATTTTCGTGTCCCCCGTCCTTTGATCTGGATGAAGTCGGTCGGCGAGAAGATGGGGCGAAGGAGAACTATATTCAGAATATCCTCACAATCATAACCTGTTGTCATCATGCCGACTGTAACACAGACGCGGGTTTTGGAACTGTCATAACCTTCAAGGAAACGCGTATGGCCATTCAGATTGTTGTTGGCGAAACTGACTGCCATCTGTTGGGCATCCGTAATCAATGAAGTTATCTGGACGGCAAAATCGGAGTTGTATTTGCCTGGGAACTGGGCATCAGCAAACTCATTTAGAACCTTAGTGATCCGGGTGGCGTGGTCCTGCCGCACACAGAAGATGATGGTCTTTCCGATCTCACCACTCAGAGGATCTCGCAAGGCGTGTTTCAGAAAGGTCTCACAGAAGACGCGATTGGTCTCGTCAGAGAAGAATTTCTTTTCGAAGTCCCTGCCGAAAAAGGTCTGCTCAACCAGTTCTCCATCCTCGTTTTCCTGCATGACTGAATAACCTTCATCCGAAAGCATTTCAGTGGTGATTTCAGTGCGTGCGTCAACCACCACAGGATTTAGAAGCCACTTTTCATTAACTCCATCAATGAGGCTATAACGGAACGTGGGAATTCCGCTCTCACAGCCAAATGTCTTGTAGGTGTCAAGAAGTTGGCGGCGCTCCCATTCCCTTGGGTCACGCTGGCTAATCCGGGCCGGATCGATCTTTTTCAGATAATCCTTTGGTGTGGCCGTCAAGCCAAGCTTGTAACCAATGAAATATTCAAAAACCGCCCTGCTATTTCCGCTGATGGAGCGGTGGGACTCATCAGAGATCAGAAGATCAAAGTCCGTAGGGGAAAAGAGCCTTCGGTATTTGTTGTTAAAGAGAAGGCTCTGGACCGTGGTTACTACAATTTCCGCCTTTCGCCAATCATCGCGATTCTCTTTGTATATCACCGTTCGGAAATCGTTCTTGAGGAATTGCACAAACCTCTTTATGGCTTGGTTTTCCAGTTCCAGGCGGTCAACAAGAAAAAGTACACGTTTGGCATTGCCCGTTCGCATAAAAAGCTTAATCACGGCAGCAGCAAGTAATGTCTTGCCCGTGCCGGTTGCCATTTCGAAGAGGAATCGCGTCTGTCCTTTCTTCACTGCTTCTTGAAGGGCTGAAATGGCCCGGAGTTGATAGGGCCTTAAAAATTTCAGCTCTGTGTCTTTGATAAAGGTTTCTCGTTCTTTCGGATCGGTCCAGCGGGGGTCATTAAAGTAGTTCGGATTTTGTGTAATGGCAATATAATCCTTTTCAACCTTTTCTTTAATCAGGTTCTCAGGATTGGGCTTGAAGGCGTGGAAATGATCGAGAGATTCAGGAGTGGGAAATTCTGTTATGAGAACGGGGTTTCCCTGTTCCAGGTCCCAAAAGTAATGGAGATTGCCATTGGAGAGGATGACGAAGCGTGTGTTCTGGGATTGGGCATATTTTCGGGCCTGCTCCTTTCCAACCAATGGATCAAACTTCTCGGACTTAGCTTCTAAAACAGCTGTTGGAAACCCTCTCTCATCGAGCAAAAGGTAATCCACGAAACCATGAGCGGTCTTTTCAAAGTCATCACCAAGATTTTCGAGGGTTTTCTTTTTGAGTTTTACATGGGTTTCAAGGGTGATGTTGGCGGGGCCCTTCTCATCATCAAAGAACCGCCAACCTGCTCTGAGAAGTAAATCATTGATCAGGATTCTGGCCTTTGCTTCCTTGGGCATTATCATCCCCGCGTAGATATAAAATGATTTTGGGATATTATATTGATCCAGTGATGGAGGGTCAAGGATTTTAATCGAGAGGGTTTTAGGGATTCCCATTTTGATAGGGTTTCTGTTAGAATGGGATAAAAATTTCAATCTGGAGGGGTAGAGATGGAGATAAAGGGAAAAGCCTTGGTGACCGGGGCGAGTAGCGGTATTGGACGGGAGACAGCCATCAGATTGGCTAAAGAAGGCTTTCAAGTGATTGCGGCGGCACGGAGAAAAGAACGTCTCGATGAGTTAGCCAAGCAGAATCCGAATATTGTTCCAAGGATTGTGGATCTTTCTGATTCTAAGGCTCTGGATGATTTTTCTAAAGAGCTGTCCAATCTCTCAGAGCCTGTGACCATCCTCATCAACAATGCAGGTTTTAGCCTCCGGGGAGCCATTGAGGATATTACGGTCTCAGCAGTGAAGAATCTCTTTGAGGTCAATCTCTTTGCTCTCATCAAGATTACCCAGGCCTGTCTCCCAGGAATGCGTCGTCTGAGAAAAGGAACAATCGTCAATCTCAGCTCCATCGTGGGTAAATTTCCTTTTCCGACAAGCGGTCCGTATTCAGCTACCAAACATGCTGTCGAGGCGATAAGCGATGCCCTGAGGATGGAGGTGCGTCCTTTTGGTATTCGTGTCGTAACGATCCGGCCAGGAGTGATCGGCACTGAATTTAATGAAACGGCCAACCGATTGACAGGGGACCTTCTCTCGAGAACCGATCCTGATTACAAGACTGTGTATCAGACGTATGGCGCAGGTATGGGGAAGTTGTTCACGAATGTCTCGATCCCAGGACCGGAATTGATTGCTGATCTCATCCTCGAGGCTGTGCTCTCAGACTCTCCGAAACCAGTCTATGCGAAGGGCCCTTTTGTAGAAGAGTTTTTAGGAGAACGGTTACGACTGGATGATGAAGGTTTTTATGACTTCATGATGGAAAAGACCGGATTGAAAGGGTTGGTAGTCAAATAGTGGTATAGTCATATAGTCTTATTGTCGAAAATAAACTTTTTAAAATCCCTCCTGCCTCCCTTTGCTAAAGGGAGGTAAACTATCTCATTATTTTAAATACTAACGAGATCCTTGATCTCCTGACTCTCAAGGAGGATCGAAGGGAGCCCTTCTTTAAGGATGCGGCCATTTCGAAGGATATAGCCTCGATGGGAGATCGAAAGTGTAAGAGGAATTTCCTGTTCGACGATGAAAAGGGTAAGGCCATTCTGGTTCATCTTTTTCAGGTTGGCGAAGATCTCTTCGATGAAGTGGGGTGCAAGACCCAGAGAGGGTTCATCCAGCATCAATAATTTAGGCCTTGCCATCAATGCTCTTCCGATGGCCAGCATCTGCTGTTCACCACCGCTCAGGGTCCCAGCCCTCTGATCTTTTCTCTCATTCAATTTCGGAAAGAGGCGATATACGCCTTCGAGGCATTCTCCAAACCCTTCTTTTTCTTTCCTCTTTGTATAGGTGCCTAATAAGAGATTATCGAGGACAGAGAGGGTAGGAAAGATATGT
>VGSD01000057.1 GCA_016875155.1 Deltaproteobacteria bacterium
GATATTCCTACCAAGTTGGGTCTTGATCCGGACCACCCTCTCGCAGAAGGGGATGTAGGGTTGGTAGGAACCTCGATGGCTACCCTTGAGGACACGGAGACCCTTTTTAAAGGGATCCCTCTGGATAAAGTCAGCACCACCCTGATTGTCAATCCTCCCTATTCAGCCATTCATATGGCGATGTATCTACTTACGGCCAAAAGACAGGGAGTGGATGTTTCCAGCCTGATTGGAACGATGATGAACTGTGCCATCACTCAGCTCGTGGGCCCAACCTACCAATCCGGGACACATTTCTTCCCGGTGGATCCGGCGATCAAGATCGCATGCGACTTGATGGAATATTGCCTCCAGCATATCCCCCGATGGAACATCATCAATATTAATTCCCGAAACATTCGGGAAACGGGGGTGAATGCTGTACAAGAAGTCGCCTTTGTTTTTTCACTTGCCTTAGAGTACGTCCGTTCCATGGTTGCCCGGGGAATAGAGATTGACCGCTTTGCACCCCGGATCGCGTTTTTTTCAAGCGTTCATATCGACTTTTTAGAGGAGATTGCCAAACTGAGAGCCATGCGCCGGATATGGGCACGTCTGATGAAGGATACCTTTGGCGCCAAGAATCCGAAGAGTTGTATGTGCCGGATTGCGGTTCAGACCTCCTCCCTTCCTCTTACTGCACAACAGCCTTTGAATAATATTGTGCGGGCTGCAATTCAGACCCTGGCGACGGTTTTAGGGGGAAGTCAGTCTGTCCACACCACCTCCTATGATGAGGGATATGCGCTTCCCACCGAGGAGGCACAGGTGCTTGCCATTCGAACCCAGCAGATCATTGCCTATGAGACAGGTGTCTGCCGTACGGCAGATCCTCTGGGAGGTTCATATGTGATTGAGAAACTGACGGATGAACTGGAGGAACGCGTCATGAGCTTGATGGAGATCATCGAGAAGAAGGGAGGTTTTCTCGAATGTTTTAAATCTCAATGGATTGAGAATGAGATCAATGGAGCCCGATATGAGTATGCCCGTCAACTCGAAGCAGGAGAGCAGATTCAGATCGGTGTCAATATGGAACGGGATGAGGAAGAAGAGGTCAAGATCAATATTTTCCGTCAGGCCTCTGACATGCAGGAGAAACGGATTCGATCTATCCGAGAATACAAGAAGTCGAGAGATGGGGATAAGGTCAGAAGGGCTTTAGAGAATCTGACCAAACAGGTGAAGGAGAAAAAACAGGAAAATATTCTCCCCATCCTTGTTGAGGTGGCTGAACAAAAGGTCACAGCAGGAGAGATGAGCAATGCTTTGCGGGAGGCATACGATTTTAAGGTCCACTATGTTTAAGAATAATTGCCTATAAAATTAGGACATCGTTTAACGGCAACGGTAACGAGGCCCGTATCGTTATTAAAAGGTTACGGCTGTCGTGCTTAATTCTTTTAAATGTAACCGTGACCGATAACCGAAATGCCTGCCTGCCGGTAGGCAGGGGCTTCGTAGTCGGAACCTTGAAATAAGAACCGATTCATTTTTCATTTGGGGAGACAATATGGAAAAGAAAAAGAGGATGCTGATCGGGAAGATTGGTCTTGATGGCCACGACAATGGCATGCGGATCGTGGCAAAATGGTTTGCCGATGCTGGATATGAAGTCATCTACTTAGGCCTCTATAATACTCCAGAGGGAATGGTCAAAGCGGTCCTCCAAGAGAATGCAGACCTCATTGGATGCAGCTTTTTAGGTGGGGAGCACCTCTTCTATTGTCGAAAGCTTTTAGACCTGCTACGTAAAAATGGTTTAGAGGATAAGAAGCTCATCATCGGAGGAGTCATTCCTCCAGACGACGTAATGGCTCTGAAGGAGATGGGCGTTTCAGCCATTTTCACTCCGGGCACAATGCGAGAGGTCATTCTTCGTAAGGTGATTGAGCTGATGGTAGCATAACCTATGTTGAGAAACTGTGTCGTTGCCATAAACAAAGGGGGAGAGGCAGTCAGGTTCCAAAGATTTAGAATGCGGGTCTTTTATCTTAAGGGAAATCATTGCTTATATCAAACCGAATATGCTTGGCACGCATTGTTCCGAACGTTTAAAGGTTACCGCCCTAAATCTTTTACACCCGACTGCCTCTCCCCCTTTGCGAGAAGGCTGTTTTTTAATATTACGGCACGGTCTCTGAGGAAAGGGGGCTTGTATGTCCAACTACTTTAACGAATTCGATACAATCTCCCCTCAGAAGCTCCGTGAAATCCAGAATGAACGACTTCGCGCCCTGGTGGATCGATGTTATCGCGAGATTCCATATTACCAAAAACTCTTCGATCAAAACGGCATCAAGCCAAAACATATCCAGACCACGGAAGACCTGGCCATTGTTCCGTTTACGGAGAAAAAAGATCTGAGAGCCTTATATCCTTATGGCCTTCTTGGAGCGCCTCTGGATCGGATCCATCGTTTCGCCGCCTCATCAGGAACGACCGGCGTTCCCACGCTGGTAGGGTTCACCAAGAAGGACTGGACAGAGACCCTTCGGGAGCAGATGGGCAGGATCTTTATTGGCATGGGATTTCGACGAAATGACCTCATCTATCAATGTGCTGGCTACGGTCTTTTTATGGGAGGGCCGGGCATGGATGCAGGGGCCGAGGCCATCGGGGCCACCATTTTCCCTGCTGGTCCTGGGAGGACATTGGCTGCGATCCAGTATTTAAAGGATATAGGATTTCAAGCGATTACCACAACCCCTTCTTTCGTCAGCTACTTGGTTGATGTCGCCCAGAAAAACGGCGTTGATCCTAAGAAGGAGTGGAAGCTTCGAACGAGTCATATCGGAGGGGAGCCTGCTGCGCCAGCCTTGCGGCGCAGGGTGGAGGCTCTCATGCCGGAAGAATTCGAATGGCAGGAAGGATACGGAATCACCGAACTTGGAGGTCCTACGGTTGGCCACAGCTGTGCCTTCTCAAGAGAATCATGCGAACTCCATATACTGGCAGATCATTATTTTGTAGAAGTGATTGATCGAGCCACTGGCAAGAGGCTTGAGCCGGGTAAGGAAGGAGAACTGGTAGTAACCACTCTCACTCGGGAGGCAACCCCGTTGATTCGCTGGCGAACGCGCGACGTATCTGCTTTTTCAGTCAATGGCTATGGATGCTCCTGTGGTAGAATAGCCCATCCAAGGATTCAACGGATTACAGGTCGAACCGATGACGTATTAAAAGTGAGAAGTACACTTGTTTTCCCATCTCAGATCGAGGATGTTCTTCATTCAACAAAAGGGGTCGGAGAAGGTTGGCAGATCGTGATTGATCGGCCTAAAGACAGTCTGGACAAACTTACTGTTCATGCAGAAGTCCATTCTGATATCTGGCAGGATAAGAGTCAGCTGAAGGCGATTGAGGAAAAGATTGGGCAGGGGGTTTATGGACGCCTGGGAATGAGCATTGAAGTCGTTTTGCATTCACCCGGATCATTGCCTCGATACGAAGGGAAAGCAAAACGGGTTCTTGATCAGAGGGAGTTTGAAGGAGGACATTGATCGAAAACCATGAAATTCGAAGCACGAAATCCCCCGAAAGAATCGGGGAAAAAATGTCAAATGTTCAAATTTATAAATGTTCCAAACAAGTTAAAGTTTGAGAAATTTGAACGTTTTGAACATTCGGATTACCTGGAAAATACCTTCGTCACCCCCTCCCTCACCCTCCCCCCTCGAGGGGGAGGGGTGGGTGGGGGGGCATTTTCATCATTCGCGGGTGACGAACCCGTCATGTAAAATTTGTTTCGGATTTCGATATTCGGATTTCGGATTTTTTCCCATTACCAAAATCTACTTGGCGCTTGCTATGGCGAGGTAGGCGTTTAATAAACCGATATCGAAGGTGAAAAAAATGAAGGTTTCAGAGAAGATTCAATATGATCGATATTTGAAAGGTGAAACCCTTCCTCATTTCAAAACACTATCCGGGATCGAGATGAAGGAATTCTACCGGCGAGAAGATCGTCCCGTTGATGAGCCTTCTCCAGGAGTTTTTCCATTTACCCGGGGAATTCATCCGGGCATGTATCGGTCCCGGCTATGGACCAGAAGACAGCAGAGCGGGTTTGGAACGCCGGAAGAGAGTAACGAGAGGATTCGTCTGCTTTTAAGTAAGGGGATGACAGGGCTCAATATTGATTTTGATGTAGTGACTAAATTGGGTCTCGATCCAGATCACCCTCTGGCAGAGGGGAATGTGGGATTGGTTGGAACGTCAGTGGCCACTCTGGAGGATATGGAGACCCTTTTTCATGAAATTCCCCTGAACAAGGTGAGCACGACTCTAATTGTTAATCCTCCCTATTCAGCCATCATTCTGGCGATGTATCTTCTTGTTGCACGGAAACAAAATGTAGAGGCTTCCAACCTGATCGGAACGATCATGAACTGTGCGATCAGCCAACTCGTAGGTCCCACCTACCAATCCGGGACGCATTTTTTCCCCATGGACCCAACCCTGAAGATCGCTTGCGATGTGATGGAATATTGCATCAAGAATATCCCCCGATGGAATATCCTCAACATCAATGCTTACAATATGAGGGAGACCGGGATCAATGCAGCTCAGGAGATCGCCTTCTCATTCTCTCTGGTATCAGAATATATTCGCCATCTTCTGGCGCGAGGCATGGAGATTGACCAGTTTGCACCCCGAATTGCCTTTTTTACAAGCGCCCATATTGACTTTTTGGAAGAGATTGCAAAACTTAGGGCAATGCGTCGGATGTGGGCCCATCTGATGAAGAATACCTTTCATGCTAAAAATGAAAGGAGTTGCTGGTTCCGTACAGCGATTCAGACCTCGTCGCTTCCCCTTACTGCGCAGCAACCATTGAATAATATCGTGCGGGCCGCTATTCAGACGCTTGCCGCTGTCCTTGGTGGGAGTCAATCGATCCATACCACCTCTTATGATGAGGCGTATGCCTTGCCCACGGAGGAATCCCACATCCTTTCGATTCGAACCCAACAGGTCATCGGCTATGAGACGGGAGTTTGCCGTAGCGCCGACCCGCTGGGAGGGTCCTATGCGATCGAAAAACTGACAGATGAAATTGAGGAACGCGCCCTTGCTCTGATGGAAGAGATTGAGAAGAGAGGAGGCTTTCTCGAATGTTTTAAATCTCAATGGATTGAAAAACAGATCAATGAGGCGCGTTATGAATATGCCCGCCAATTAGAGGTAGGGGAACAGATACAGATCGGGGTGAATATGGAACGGGATGAGGACGAGGAAGTGAAGATCAATCTCTTTCGTCAGGCCTCTGACATGCAGGAGAAAAGGATTGGATATATAAAAAAATACAGAGAGTCGAGAAACGGAGATCAGGTTAAACGAGCCCTAGAAAATCTTTACCATCAGGTGAAACTTCATCCCAATAACAATTTTTTCCAGACGATCCTCGAAACGGTTGATCAAAAGGCTACCGTAGGAGAAATCAGTACCACCCTACGTGAGTCTTATGACTTCAAGGTTCCCTTGGATTAGACCTCTTTCTACCCCTAAATTCTTTTGGCCACCAGGGTAAAAAGTCAGAAGGGACTGTCCTTCGGATCATTTGTGGGATTTTCCTTCCAATCGCCTCTGCTTCGATTCCGAAAAAGAGTACTGCTTCCTTATAATATTTCTTCAACCGAAATCGTCTGGGAACCACTGCCTTCTGGATGCAATACTTCAAGTTCGATTGAGCTGTGAGCACCTGAATGGCTGCCTCCTTAGGGGCTTTTGGAAAGGAGAAGGGATTGAGAAGGTGGTTGACAGCCCACCGGATGGTCTGTGTGCGATAATGGGTTTGTTCTCGCTTTTCAAGAAAGGGATGCTCGGAGGGAAGTCCACGGAGGAAGACGGAAGCGAAGCAGGCAAGGAGAATCGATTCAGGAATGGAATGGCCTGCTTTCACCAGACGATCAAGGAGGGCGAAGAGGGAGAGGAGGAATTGGCGGTTCTTTTGACTGAAAATCGCATTTTCTCCTAAGGTCCTTCGGAGATCTGGAAAGAGTGAGAAGAGCAATCCGGTTTCGATCATCAGGCGGAAAGAAGATGTTGCAGCTCCTTCTTTCAACTCCCTCAGGAATTCGTCCCGAACCCTTGAAGGAGAGCATTTTTTTATCTCCTCTCGATGATTAAGAATGGCCTGATAAGTCTTTTCTTCAATACGAAACCCTGTACGTGCGGCATGGCGGATGACACGGATCATCCGCACCGGGTCCTGTTTCAATTTTTCATCCGGATCGCCAATGGTCCGGATCATCTTGTGGTCTAGATCAGCCATCCCGGCTATATAGTCCATGATGGTGAAATCGGCGATGTTATAGAGGAGACCATTGATCGTGATGTCGCGGCGGAGGGCATCCTCCTCGGGAGTCCCAAAGCTATCGGTTTGAAGAATTTGCCCATCCTCGGTCAGAGTCTCTTCAAATTCTGAATGACTCCTAAACGTGGAGACCTCCACCACCTTTCCACCTTTAAAAAAGACATGCACCAACCGGAAACGGCGCCCAATGATCCGGCTATTTTTAAAAAGGTCGTGAATTTGATGGGGATGAGCATTGGTGGCGATATCGAAATCTTTTGGGGCCTTTCCGAGGAGTAGATCGCGGACGCTTCCCCCAACGAGGCAGGCTAAGTATCCGTGGTGGTGAAGGCGGTAAAGAACCTTCAGGGCTTCTTCGTCGATCATGGATCTTGATATCGGATGCTCCGATCTTGGTATGATGATGGGATTCATTTTGAAAGAGTGAGTGCTCCGGACGTGCAGACCTTAATGCATTGGGGATTTCCCAGACAGAGATCGCAATGATAAGCGTTTTTGCCGAAAACGGTCAGACCATCAAAAGGGCATTGTTTTGCCCTTTGATAACTCCAGATGAATTTATTTCTTTCCTGAGCAGGTTTTCCTTCCTCTCCATCGAGACATTTCATTTCCTTGCACTGGCGGCAGAGAAGGGGGGTATTGAGGCTCGTATCGAGATCGTCTTTTTGAATGCGAATCGCTGATTTCCCTGTATGGATGGTTCCCAAGTGGAAAAGGGAGCAGATCATTTCACAGAGATGACAACCGCTGCATTTGTTTGGATCAATTTTAATTTTCATTCAATGTGGGAGAGCCCTTTCTTTTATTAAAAGCTCAAATGCCAAAGTTCGCACGAAGTGATGAACCGAAGGTGAATCAAAGTCAAATCAAATCCAAAGGTAAAATGTCAATAATCTCTTTTTTGAACTTTGACATTACGTAAAAATACTTCCTCTCCCCTGGCGGGAGAGGATTGAGGTGAGGGGGAATATGGATTCAATGATTCACCCCCACCCTCACCCTCCCCCATCAAGGGGGAGGGGGCTTAGTCATATTTTCATCGTTAGTGGGTGACGAACCTTTAATGTAAAATTCATTTGACATTTGGAATTTGAAATTTGGATTTATACCTCCAATCCTAACCTCCTGAGAGTTTCCTTCCTGGGAATCCCATTCTTATCCCAGCCATGAAGCCGATAATACTCATCGAGCATCCCATTAAATTCTTCCCTTGAGATTACCTCTCCCTTTGCCGGTCCCTCTGGGATAGGCTCCTCAAAGTACCTTCTGGGAAGGGTGTCATCTTTCCGGAAAATCCCATCCCTGACCAGCATCATTCTTTCAAGGGTATAAATTCTTTCGCCAATGGTTTTTAATTCTTTCGGGGTGATCGTAAGCCCTGTAGAAAGGGCGATCAGCTTCGAGAATTGTTTATACTGAGGGGCATGGGGACTTGAAAAAACGGTTAGGAAGCGGCAGAAACCAAGGGAGTCTGATACAGCATTGAGGAGTTCATGCCACCAGACCATTCTCCCTTTGCCCGAATAAGATGAGAATTGACTGCTGACCGAACCGCCATAGATCTTTTCTAATATATCCTCCGGAAGTCCCAAAACATCTAACGAAGGGCGACTTCTCATGTGGCAGGCGCCACGCGTGGAAGTGGCCATTCCCAGGGCAAAACTTTTTGGCAATCGTTCATCAGTCATCTCAATGGGGAAATTCTTAACATTGAGGAGATACTCTTCCGAGCCCTCTCCAAACACCCTTTTTGCGAAGGGGCCTTCTGCCAGAGTATTTCCAAATTCCTTTCTCTGTGCTATGTGATGAAGAAGTTGAAGAATAGATTCCCCATCTCCCCAATCAAGAGAACTTCCTGTTAGTTTCTTATCGAGGATTCCCCTCTGATACAGTTCCATGGCCCAGGCGATGTAGGAGCCGGTGGAGATGGTATCCAGGCCATAACGATTGCAGAGCTCAGTCGCATAGATGATATTTTCTAAATCGAGGTTTCCCAATTTTGTTCCCAAAGAGCCAATGGAGGCATACTCAGGTCCTTCGCCTTTGGTTCCGTAATACCGGCCTTCTGGGAGGCAGTAGCGATGGCGGCAATGGGCAGGGCAACCAAAACAGGAGAGCATTCCAAAAGAATAGGGTTCCAATGCCTCAGCTTCCAAAGCATATCCCTGGTCACCGATCGTTGTAAGTTGATTATTACGGATACTTAAAAAACCCATGGCATTGGCATATTGAAAGAGAAGAGGGGTCCCATATCTTCCCAGAGCCTGAACCCACTTTGAATCCATCAGTCTCTTCAATTGCCCGAGGTAGTACCGAAGATAATTTTTCGGATCAGCAATTTTGATTTCCAGGGTTCCTCTCACTGCCACAGCCTTCAGATTCTTAGAACCCATGACTGCTCCCATTCCAGTCCTTCCGGCAGAGTTTTTCAAACCGGTGCGTATGGAAGCAAATCTGACCAAATTCTCTCCTGCCAGACCAATACAAGCAACCCGGACCTTTTCATCTCCCAGTTCCTGCCGGATTCTCTGCTGTGTTTCAACGGTATCGAGACCTGAAAGTGGCTTTGCATCCCGGATCTCAATTCCCCTGTTTTTAATCATGAGATAGACTGGTTTCCGGCTTCTTCCTGTGATCACCAAATGACTAAACCCGGTCTGAACCAATTCAGCACCAAAATCTCCCCCCATATTGGAATCTCCGAGATGGCCTGATTCCGGGGATTTGGCAGTGATGTTGATCCGGGAACCGAAACCGAGGGTTCCGGTGAGGAGACCCGCTCCAAAGATGAGGGGGGTTTCCGGAGAAAGAGGATCGAGATCCGGGGAATAGATCTTGGACAGAAGATACATATTGATTCCTCTTCCGCCCAGGAATTTTCTGCGGAGATCTAAGTGAATCGATTTGATTTTGATCGAGGAGTTGCTCAGATTGATGAAAGCGATTTTTCTTTCAAGGACCATTTCCGGCAAATTATAACAGAATCAGGCTCAGGATTACACAGTTTCCCCAAATTTATAAATGCGCTTCTAATCTGTGCAATCAGTTCTTAATCTTTGGAATCAGAGATTTCTGAAATTTTTCAGAAATCTCAAAGAATCTTCTTGACAAACTTCCGGAATCGGAAAACAATCTAATTACAGGGGGGGAATATGAAAATCCAAGAGGTCCGGGCAAAAGCAAAGGCTCTCGGGATCAAAAACACATTTGGATTAAAAAAGGAGGAATTGATCCGGAGGGTGCAAAAGGCCGAAGGCAATTTTGATTGCTTTGGGACGGCAAACGAATATTGTGATCAGTTCCAGTGCTGTTTCAGAGACGATTGCTTTCGCTTTGTTAAAGATTGATGGGCTGTTTCCCAAATCGATTTAATGCTTCGATCCCGTGCTTTGCGGGACATGGTCGGAAAAAATTATATAATTTGAATAAATCACCGTTCGCCTCGGTTGCGAGTCGATGCGACCTGAGGCTCTCGAAGGGTGAACAGGTGATACCTTGATAATATGGGAGACATACATTTAGAAATTAGAAGGAAGGATGGGCTATGTCAGAGATGACCGTTCGGCTTTTTGAGGCACTGAATAAGTATGGTCGCTTTCCAACTCTTCCATTGGGAATCAAGTTAGTTAGAGAAGGTAACCCCGTTCCGCAAAAGGCAAAATACCCGCTCAAGAATATGGGCATCCGTTTATCCCTATGCCAGGGATTGACTGCCGCCAGAACATTTGGTTGGACTATTTCCTTCAGAAAGGAAGATCATGCCTGTCCTCTTGCTCACGTCTTTTTAGGGCATATTCAACCGGATCTATTTCTACAGGGCACGATTGCCGGAACTTATCAAGACATGGATGAATGTGCAAGGAGCATGGAAGCTTCCTTTTCTCGATGGCCCGTAGGTTCTATCCAAGAAATATGGATGTCCCCTTTAAATCTCTGTGAATATGATCCAGACCTGGCGATCGTTTACGGTCATCCCGGCCAGATCCTTGTCTTGATCCATGCGGCTAATTTTAGAAAGGGAACGGGTATCAAATCACTGAGTCATGGACGTGGGGGGTGTGCCACCTGGTCAGCTGGAGTCATCCAGTCGAATGAATGCACCTATATGATTCCTGGCTCGGGGGAGAGGGTGTTTGCTGGAGCCCAAGATCATGAGATGTCTTTCGCTATTCCATACTCGCAGTTTGAAAACATCATGAATGGATTGGAATTCATGAGAAAAAAGGGAGTCTACCGATATCCTGTTCCCAATCTCTCCATATTGTCGCAACCCAAAATCCCTAAGGAATATTTTTCCATCGATCCTGACTTTAAACCTGATCCCGCCAATAAGTAACACCCAAATTGAGCGATTTTTTTAAATTTCATTGTAGCGCAACCCTTTAGGGTTGCTTCTGATCCCTGCCTGCGGCAGGCAAGCAAGGCTAAAGCCTTGCGCTACAAATCACCCGCTGGGTGATTTTAAACCTGAGATGAAACCTGTAGATAAAG
>VGSD01000058.1 GCA_016875155.1 Deltaproteobacteria bacterium
AATCCTCTTCAGCCTTGGCCTCGATGAAGAGGTAGTGGGTATCTCTATCCATTGCAACTACCCTGAGAAGGTGAAGACCAGGCCAAGGGTCGGAAGTTATATCAGCATTGACTTTGAAAGGATCGTTTCCCTCAAACCTGACCTGATTATTGCTACCGGAGCCGGAAATACAAAGGAGATGGTGGATCGTCTTGAAAGATTGGGATTCCCGACTTTTGTCATTTTTCCGAAAAGATTCGATGATGTCATTCAGAGTATTCTTAACGTTGGTCAGTTAGTATCAAAGGAAAAGGAAGCCCTCTCCATGACCGAATCGATGAGCAAGCGGAAGGGGAGGATCATTGAACTGACCAGGGGTCTTTCCGGTCCGAAAGTCTTTCTCCAGATAGGAGAGTCTCCTATTGTTACAGTCGGAAAAGGAAGTTTTGCGGATGACCTGATCCGCCTGGCAGGTGGGGAAAATGTTGCAGGAAATGATCGAGAGATGTATCCTCGATTGGGAATGGAGGAGATTTTAAAGAGATCGCCGGAAGTGATCCTGATCAGTTCCATGAGGCCCGGTGGGGATTATGAGAGGGCGTTGCGGGAATGGGAGCGGTGGAAGACAATCCCTGCTGTAAAACAGGGTAGAATTCACCTCATCGATTCAGATCTGATTGATCGCCCCTCACCCAGAATCATCGATGGACTGGAGGAGATGGCAAGGTGGATCCATCCGGAGCGGTTCAAAAAATCAATGCAAAATTAGCATTTGAAAATTAGCATTGCAAAATAGAAATTTAAACTGCTAATTGCTAATTTTTCAATTTGCAATGAGATTTAAATGAAGATCCTGACCCTTAAAAAAGTCCTTACTGTTTCTCTTCTTCTCTTCTTCCCTCTGGTGTTGGTCATTCTGCTCTCGGTGATGGTGGGGAGTGTGAGGGTGGCTCCCAGACAATCCATCTCCATTCTTCTTCAATCGCTTCTGGGACAGACAGGAACCGGGACCGAGATGGAGCGCACAATCATTCTCTCCCTCCGGTTTCCCAGAGCTCTACTGGCAGGATTAGTCGGTGCAGGGCTTTCTGTCTCAGGAGTGATCTTCCAGGCCCTTCTGAGAAACCCTTTAGCCGATCCCTATATTCTCGGTGTCTCCAGTGGCTCAGCCGTGGGAGCAATTATCGCCATTCTTCTGGGGCTAGGAGCGCTTTCGTTCGGTCTCCCCCTTGCCTCATTTGCAGGCGCATTGATGACTATTGCCTTAGTCTTCTATTTTGGAAAACAGGAGGGGCGAATCCACCCCAACATCCTCCTTCTTGCCGGAGTGATCACAGGGTCGTTTCTCTCTGCCATCATCATGTTCTTTCTTTCCATCTCTCAGAAGGAGGAACTCCATACGATCATCTTTTGGTTGATGGGAGACTTTAGTTTTGCCAATCCCCGTTCAATCACCATCGTCCTTCCTTATATTGTCGTGGGCTTCTTGATCCTTTACTGGAAGTCACGCCATTTAAACCTGATTCTTTCAGGCGAGGAGAACGCCCTGCAGTTGGGCGTGAATGTGGAGCAACTGAAAATCGTCTCTTATCTCTGCGCTTCTCTGATTACCGCAGCCTCTGTCTCTATCTGTGGTCTGATCGGTTTCGTGGGTCTGATCATTCCCCATTCCGTCAGGCTCATCTTTGGGCCCGATCACCGGCTCCTTCTTCCGGCTTCGGCTCTGATCGGCGCCTCCTTTCTCATCGCTTCGGATACTTTTGCCAGAACGGTTCTCGCGCCAGTGGAATTGCCTGTCGGCGTGATCACGGCAGCCTTTGGAGGGCCATTCTTCATCTACCTTTTGAGAAAGAGAAAGGTGGTGAAGACGTTATGATCGATCTTCGTTCCATCTCTTTTCGTTATCGCCAGGACTGGGTCCTTCAGGACATCTCTCTCCGGATCGAAAGAGGTGAGTTTATTGGAGTGATCGGTCCCAATGGGTCCGGGAAGTCCACGCTTCTAAAAACCCTTTGCCGCCTCCTCTCCCCTCAAAAAGGAGAGGTCCTGCTCAACTCCACTCCTTTAAAGGATATGAAGCAGGGAGAGATAGCGAGAAAAATAGCAGTGGTGCCCCAAGAAGCCTATTCCTTATTTCCTTTCCGTGTGGTAGAAATGGTTCTGATGGGGAGATCACCCTATTTGGGCCATCTCATGTTCGAAGGATCAAAGGATCTGGAGATTGCCAAGAAAGCAATGGATTGGACGGAGATTCTTCCAATCAGCGAAAGGGCGATTGATGAACTCTCAGGCGGAGAGCGAAAGAGGGTCTTCATTGCAAGGGCCTTAGCCCAGGAACCGGAAGTCATCCTTCTTGATGAACCCACGGCAAACCTGGACATTCATCACCAGGTTGACTTTCTCGATCTCATCCTGAGCCTTAACCGTGAAAAGGGACTAACGATCATCATGGCCTCACACGATCTGAACATCGCCTCTGAATATTGTGACCGACTCATTCTGCTCCAAGGAGGAAGGATCTTTAAGATAGGATCTCCCCGCGAAGTCATCACCCGGGAGAATATCGAGGAGGTCTACGGTTGCGAGGTTTGGGTGGATGAGAATCCCATCTCAAAAATGCCCAGAATCAATCTTTTAAAAAAAGGAAAGCACACCATTGAAACTCTGGAAAAAGATTGAGCAGGCAGAAAATCGGATCAGGAAGGTGATCCTCCGGACACCAGTGATCTACTCTGAGGCGCTCTCAAAACTAACCGGAAAGGAAGTCTTTCTCAAGCTGGAAAACCTCCAGAAGACAGGTTCTTTCAAAATCAGAGGAGCCTATTATAAGCTTTCCCGGTTAAGCGGTATGAAGAAAGGGAGAGAGGTGGTTGCCGCCTCTGCAGGAAACCATGCTCAGGGAGTTGCTTATGCCTCATCCCTCCTTGGAATTCACTCAACCATTGTGATGCCCGAAGGCGCGCCTCTTGCCAAACAGATGGCCACTCGCGCCTATGGCGGAGAGGTCATTCTCTTTGGCCAGAATACAGATGAAGCTCTTCTCCAAGCCAGAAAGATGGAAGAGACAGGAAAGATATTTATCCATCCCTTTGACGATGAAGAGGTCATCGCAGGGCAGGGAACGATTGGCCTTGAGATTCTCGAAGAAGTTCCTGAAGTGGAAGGGATCATTGTGCCTGTGGGCGGTGGAGGATTGATCTCAGGAATTTCCACCATTGTAAAAAAGAAAAAACCAAAAGTTCAAATCATCGGGGTTCAGTCCAGCCATGCCTCGGCCGCAATTCGCTCCCTGGAGAGAAAGAGGATCGTGGAAGTAAAAGTCAAACCGACATTGGCCGATGGGATTGCCGTGGGAAGAATCGGAGAGATCACCTTTCCCATTATTCAACAGAAGGTAGATCACATCGTCACCGTCAATGAAGAAGAGATCGCCTCTGCCATTCTCATGCTGATGGAGAGGAAGCGGTTGGTCGCAGAAGGGGCTGGGGCTTCACCGCTGGCAGCGCTGTTGTCGAAGGGGATCAAGATCAAACCCCAAAAAATCGTTCTTGTCATCAGCGGAGGCAATATCGATGTCCACCTCCTTGACCGGATCATTGAGAAGGGGCTGACCCGGACCGGAAGGATGGCTCGCTTTGAAGTACTTCTGAGAGATGTCCCTGGATCTCTCACCAAACTGACTGGCCTCGTTGCCCAACATCAGGCCAACATCCTCCACATTGTCCACGAGCGTGCGGCCATGGATATCCCCATCGGTTTTTCCAAGGTGATCCTCATCCTTGAGACCCGTGGTCCCGACCATATCCTGGAGATCAAGAAGGGACTAAAAGAAAAAGGCTACGTTTTCCAGAAACCGGGATAAAGATTTTTCTGTTGTTTACAAATTTATCATTTGGTTGTAGGATGGTTTGAAAGAAAGGAGAGAACATGGCTGAAGCAGAGCATACGCTGGCGGTTTTTATCGATTTTGAGAACCTCGCCCTCGGATTCAAGGGGAAGAAGGATAAACGATTCGATATTCAGAAAGTCCTGGAGCGGTTGGTCGAGAAAGGGAAAATCATCGTTAAGAAAGCCTATGCCGATTGGGCTGATTATGCGGAGTATAAAAAACCCCTTCACGAAGCAGCCATTGAATTGATCGAGATTCCGAAGCGTGTGATGACCGGAAAGAACTCTGCGGATATCCGCCTCTGCGTAGATGCCATCGACCTCTGTTACTCGAAGGAACATATCGACACCTTTGTCATTGTCTCCGGCGATAGCGACTTTTCCCCTCTGGTCTCGAAATTGAAAGAGAATGGCAAGCGAGCCATCGGCCTCGGGATGAAAGAATCAAGTTCCAATCTGCTGATCGGTAACTGCGATGAGTTCATATATTACGAAGATCTGGAGCGGCCCATTGGAACTCCTCCCAAGATTGAGCAGGATCTGCCTGAAAAGAAGAGAGAGGCTTTCCAACTCCTGGTTGATTCCGTGGTTGCTCTGGTCCGTGAGAATAAGGAGATTCTGTGGTCCTCTATGGTGAAGGAGACGATGAAACGAAAGAAACCCTCCTTCAACGAATCGTATCACGGATACCGGACCTTCAGTGACCTCCTAGAAGATGCTGAGAAGGAAGGGATCATTCATTTGAGGACCGATGCCCGGAGCGGAACCTATGTGGTCGTCGGTTTTGGGAAAGAGCAAAAAAGAGGGAAACCGGAGGAACTAATAGAGAAAAAGGTTGTAAAAGAACGGAAGACACAGAGGTCCCGCTGGCGGCCAAGACAGAGAAAACCCAAACCCTCAACTCCCGCAACCCCACCAGAGGCAAATCATGCTCCTCCCGATGCTCCCAATGCTCAGGAGACAGAACCGGCTGCATAGAATAGAAAGCGATGATTATTACAAGTATAAAGATAGTCCATACATTGAAAGTATCAAAACCACAACCCATAACCCCTCCTCTACCTCCCCTTATCTTAAGGGGAGGAATACCCCCCTCTTATGTTAAGAGGGGGGGAAGGGGGAGTTATTTCTGATGAATCGTTCCTTCTCAAGATATATCTTCCCTGCTCTCTTTTTCATCTCGTTAAGTTTCCAGCCTGAATCTTCTTTTGCCTTTCGAAATCTTGGTGTGCCCGTTAAGGAGGGAATTTCCTGGGGCAGTTATGCTGGCCCGGGAAAATCAGGGAAAATAGATACCATCTACATCGTCCTCGGCCGATATAAGGAATCGCTTTCACTATTAGCGGTTGACCCTGATACAGGAGCAATCCGCCAATTCAACGCCCCCCTTCCCGATGAGATGGGTTCCTGGGGATTTGCAATCGATCATGAGAAGCGGATCTATCTCGGAAGTTACTACAATGCGCACCTGCTCCGTTTCGATCCGAAGACGGAAAAATGGGATGACCTGGGCCAGCCTGCAGGACAGAACGAATCCTTTATCTGCGCCCTGACCACGGCGCCTGACGGAAAAATCTGGGGCGGGACCTTTCCCTCTGCCAAACTTTTTGCTTACGACCCAAAGACTGGAGAAACGAAGGATTTCGGCCGGATGGATGAAAAACAGTTTTACTGTTATCCGACAGCGGGTGGCGATGGATTGATCTACTGTGCGATTCGGTTTGAAAAAACAGATATCGTTGTCTTCGACCCAGCCAAGGAGACAAAAGCCTCTCTCATCCCTCTTGAAGAGCGAAGGTCAGGCTGGCTCAGCCTGACCAGGGGAGGGGATGGAAAGGTCTATGCGAACCTTCCATCGGGAAAATGGGTTCGCATCGAAGATGCAAAGAATCTTCTTGAGATGAAGGTTTCTGAAATTCCATTTCCAAAAAGCGGCCTACCGGATGGGCGGCAGTTCCATGTCGTGGATACCCGTCTTCTGAAAATACAGAACCCGACCACAAAGGAGGAGAAGCAGATTCCTCTCCAGTATGAAGCCTCGGGCGCATTTATTTTTGTCGTGAGTTTAGGGCCGGATGGTCGAATTTATGGAAGCAGCATGTTACCTCTCAGGCTTTTCGTTTATGATCCTAAGAGTCAATCGTTCACCAATCTGGGGCAAGCTGCACAGGCAAGTGGACAGGTCTACGCGATGGGATCTTACGACGGAAGGCTCTATTTAAGCTCATATCCAGGGGCCAGGCTCTCAGTCTATGATCCAAAGAAACCGTTACAATTCGGTGCCGGAGAAGACGCCAATCCGAGAGATTTGGGGCCCCTTGGTGAAGGCCAGGACCGGCCCAGGGCTATGATTGCAGGACCCCACGGAAAGATCTTTATAGGAAGCTATCCTGATTATGGCAATCATGGCGGTGCGATCAGCGTCTATGAACCAAAGAAAAACGAGAGGAGGAACTATCGCCATATCGTTAAGGATCAGAGCATCGCCTCATTAGCCTATATCGAAAAATTAGATCTCATTACCGCAGGCAGTTCAGTCAGGGGCGGTGGTGGAACACGGGCTATCGAAAAAGAGGCAAAACTTATTCTCTTCGATCCAAAAGAGGAGAAAAAAATCTTTGAAATGGTCCCTGTTTTAGAAGCGAAAACGATTCTTTCCCTTGCTGTTAGCCCAGAGGGAATTCTCTATGGAATAACTGATAATGAAAAAGTCTTTGTCTTTGATGTGGACAAAAGAGTGACAAGAAAGGTTATCGATCTGGGATTTAAAGAACCGAGAGAAATCTCTCTTCAAATGGGCCCGGATGGAAAACTTTATGGACTGACCAAGGAGGCAATCTTTTATATCGATCCCAAAGACGACCGATTAGGTCTTTTAGACAACCCTCCTGTCCCAATCACCTCAGGTATGACCATTTCAGGCAGAATGATTTACTTTGGTTCGCATGCAAATCTTTATCAATTTGAGATCCCTTCCGAAAATTTTTAAGCCAGCAGAGTAATATCCTCTGCAACCTTGGGGTAATCGGTGAGCATTTTGGCATCATGCCCCGGAAAGAGAAGATCGAGGGAGGATACCTTCGCCTTTAACATATCATAAGTCTTCATCCAGGCAATCATATCAATGATGAAACAACTTGGAATCTCCTTTTCATAATTTTGAAAGATGTGGGCACAGTCCGATCCCACAATCGCTCTCCCTTTCGCTGTATTCACTGCCACGACCTGAAGTCCGGGAGAATGACCGGGCGCGAGGAGGACTTCAATGCCGGGGAGAATTTCTTGATCTCCATTCACAAGAATTAATCTCTCTGTTCCTTCGAGTTTGGCAAGATATCCATTTCCAGAGGGATCAGACATCATGCGGAACGGAGGCTTTTGGGCGATCGGATCTTTGACCCAGAAATTGAATTCTCTCTCTTGAACATAAAGGGTGGCATTTGGAAAAAGTTCTAATCCATTGATGTGATCGAAATTCATGTGAGTGATGATTAACTTTTTTATCTGAGAGGCATCAATCCCTATCCTCATCAGTATCTCGACGGGATTGACATATCCTTCGAGCTTCATTTCCTGCGCAAGAAGAGGAGTCACACCCCCATCGACCAACACGATCTCCCCATTCCCTTTCACAACCCAGAGATAATAATTGGTGTGGGTTTCTTTCTCCCAGTCTGTATTCCAGAGGACTTTCGCCATGGGACGGGGAAAAGGTCCTGCGAATTTGACTGCATAGATTTGATAGATTGGCAGAGGAGATGACATGATCCGTTTCCTTTTTTCTATATAAAACTTGTTATTGGAGGCTTTTAAAATCGTTGACCCGTTTCTCCTGTTCCTTGAGAAGAGAGTGAGCTTCTTCGATAGAGATGGGTTTAAACCGGACACGGTCTCCTGGTTTCAGTTGCGCCGCTTTCGTTAAGTCCGTTGAAATGATTGCTGCAATTTTTGTATAACCGCCGGTAACCAGTTCAGTCAGAATGATGATTGGCTTTCCGTCTCCGGGGACCTGAATCGCACCCGGGAGAAAACCCTCTGAGATGATGGACTCTTCCACATCAGGTCTTCTCTCAATCCTGGGACCATTGAGCCGAATCCCCATCCGGTCACACTGAGGGGATACTCCATAGGCTGAGGAGCAGAAGGTTTGGAATCCCTCTTGAGTGAAGTGATCATCCTGAGGGCCAGGGATCACTCTGAGGGTTGCCTCCTTTTCAAAAACGGGGATCCACTCTTCTGGAAATCGAAGCCCTATTTGGTTGAGCGGAGAAGACGAATCAAACCTGTAAAGGAGAGCTCCCTTTCTCAGCGGTCTTCCCTCCAAACCCCCAAACTTTCCAGAGAGATAGGTTGATCTGCTTCCCATCACTTCAGGAACAACGAACCCTCCACCTATGGAAAGATAGGCACGGCATCCTGAACCGACTTTTTTAAAGGCGATGACATCGCCCTCGATGAGAAGATGGGTTCTCCACATCTCAAGGGGCTCGCCATTTAAAGCAGGAGCGAAATCTCCACCTGCAATCGAAATGATGAACTCTCCAAGGGCTCTCAATTTCAGTCCCATGAGAGTCGTTTCAAGGCAGGCTTCATTTCCATGATTGTTGACCAGAAGGTTGGCAACCCTGTAGGAGTAAGGGTCGAGGGCTCCTGAGGGTGGGACTCCGAACCGACCAAAACCAAACCGACCATTGTCTTGGATCGTCGTCAGGATCCCGGGCTCAATAACTTCAAAGGCAGGTGTTTGGTTCATCTTAAAATTTGACTAAAATATGTTCCCTCTCCCTTGAGAGACTGTGTCGTAATTAACCATTCGCCCTTCGACTCGCAACCGAGACGAACGGCTAAGTGATTGATTTTTATCATGTCGTATTCCGTTCGTGGTGAGGCTCTCGAACCATGAACGGAATTACGACACAGTCTTCCCGGGGAGGGAAGATAAGTTGTTCGGTTAATTTTTTACCTTTTCCATTCCTCAAACTCTTTCTCGCTGATCGGATCAAACTGCACCAGGTCTCCCATCTGAAGAAGAGATGGAGGTTCTCTATCGGGATCGAACAATTCTATGGGTGTCCGACCGATGATCTGCCAGCCTCCAGGGCTTTCCATTGAATAGATGCCAGTCTGTTTCTGAGCAATGGCTACTGAACCTTTGGGAACCGAAAGCCTCGGTGTTTTAAGACGGGGCATAACGAGGCGATCCGGAAGTTCTCCCATGTAAGGATAGCCTGGCATAAAGCCGATCATATAGATGAAGTAGGGCTTGCTGGTGTGAAGACGGATCACTTCATCAGGAGAGATTTTATGATACTCTCCTACAAATTCCAGATCCGGCCCATAGACGCCTCCGTAGACCGCAGGGATGCGAGTCAGTTTCGGTTCTGGCAATGGAATTCCCTGAAGGTTTTTTTCTATCTTTTGCAGTCTTTTTTTTAATTGTTTGAGAGGATGGGTGAGGGGATGGTAGATGACCAGCAGGGACCGGTAGGTGGGAATGGTCTCGATAATCCCTTCAATGGCTTCTGCTTGAATGGCAAGGGCCATTCTTCTGACCTTCTTATTGACTTCGTGACTGATCTCATTTCCGAATTCAAGAAGAAGTCCCCGATCACCCATCAACAGGTAACGTGTTTTCTCGTAAAGACCCATAAACAGTGTAAAAATGATAAAGAAAGAAGATTGAAGAAGGGCAGCCGCACCGTTGTGAAATTGACTGTCCGCTCTCACGCCCTTGCTAAATCATACAGTTTAAATGAATGAATTAACAAAGGCTCATATTGAAGTCAAACGGCTGCCGCCATGGGATGTACTTCACGTGTCACTCTTTCGGACAACACATCTTCCGCAACATCCATATCATACCGACTTTGAAGGTTGATCCAATAACGCGGGCTTTGCCCGAAATAGCGCCCTAGGCGCAAGGCAAGCTCCGCGGTTACTGGACGTTTGCCATTCACAACGTGATTGATACGCATGGCGGGAACGCCTAACTCCCGAGCGAGTCGGTATTGTGATAATTTCAACTCATCAATCAACTCTTTTAAATACACTCCAGGGTGTACTGGCGAAATACGCTTTTTATTCATGCTGACCCCCTCAGTGATAATCGACGATTTCCACCATCTCGGCATTGTCATCGCGCCATTCAAAACAAATTCGCCATTGATCGTTAATGCGAATGCTCCATTGACCTTTACGTTGACCCTTTAAAGCCTCAAGTCGGTTTGATAACGGCAGACCTAAATCTTCAAGCCGAGTTGCCGCATCAATCGCATTAAGCTTCATAAAAGCCCGCTGTTGAATATCATGTGGAAACTTCCTCGAAAATTGGCGATGGAATATCTTCCCTGTTTCACGACAACGGAATGACTTGATCACATTAGATTAATAAACAATTTGTTTATTATTGTCAAGAGGAAGCTGCTGGAGCGTGCCCCGCCAGGAGGTAGGCTAAAAACAATGTGTCCAGCCTGGCGTCGTCAAATCCCTTCCGAGGCGTTCAAAAACTGATGGGTCTTGCTTTGAGCGGAGCTAACGACACATAGGCATAAAATTTCTAAGTCTAATACCTCGTTGCCTTTGACAGCAAGGCTACCTTGAATTCTTATAAATGTCAATTCCAGAAAGGGGCGATTTTCTGATCTCTAAAAAGAAATATATTCATTTTAGACAGGTAGCAATAAACAAATTGGCTAAAAAACCCGTTGATCACTCGATTATCAAAAGGAAATCTCCGAGGCTTCCACCTACCTCTGTAATAGTGGATTGGTCTGAGGGTTGATGATTATGGAAAGAAAGGAAGCATAACAATGAAATCAGCAGTGGCTGCAAGACGGCTGCTA
>VGSD01000059.1 GCA_016875155.1 Deltaproteobacteria bacterium
AGGAGGGTTATGTTTCAAAAAAATTCTGATGAAGGGTCCATCCGCCTTCCCTAATTGCTAACGGGGTGAACTCCCATTAAAGGAGAGTTGAAAAATGGCAAAAGAGATTCTCATCGCCGAAGCAGACAAGATGGCTCAGGAGGAGTTTGAACGGATTTTTGAAGCGAAGGGTCACCATCTCATTTTTACAAACAATGATGAAGAAGCCGTTCTGCGGGGGAGACTCTTTAAGCCGGATCTCATTATCGGGGGAAGAGACCTGTGTCAGCGCATTCGATCCGACACAGAATTGAAAGAGATTCGATTCATCATCCTGCTTGATATGTTTGAAGATTTATCAGAGAAGGAACGCAAACGATTGAACGCGGATGGGATGATCTCGAGGCCGCTCAATGAGGATGAGGTTTTAAGTACGGTCAACCCTTTCATCGAAGGAATCCAAGAAGGGGCGGGGGATGAGGTTCATTTGGAAGACAATCTGGACTGGAAATCATTTGCTGATATTAGGGGGTTAGAAACTGGAAAGAAAGAGGAGTTTTCTCTGGATGGTGAGGGTGGCGTAGATGAAGAGGAGGAGATCATCGAGCTGGTTGATGTGGTCGAAGAGCCTGAATCGAAGATGAGCATCGATGACTTTGCCCTTCAGCAAAAAGAGGAACTGTTCGGAGAAATCATTCCCATTGAATCCTGGGAAAAGCCGGAAAGAGAAGAGGTCGTGGCAGGAAAAGAGTTTCTTCCTCCCCCCAAAGAAAAGGAGGAGAAGATTGAGGAGTTCTCCCTCCAGATTGATGAACCGATCTTAGAGAAAAAAGTTTTACCTGAAGATGAACTATTTGAGAAGATCGAACTAGAGGATATCCTGCGGAAAGTAGAGAAGCTTACCCCCTCTATTGAGAAGGAATGGCGTGAAGAGAGGGAGAAGAAGGCTCCAGAGAAGGTTCCGGAAAAGATTGTCCCTCCCACACCCAAGGCCGAGGAGCGCTACGCAGGTTTTGATGAATTCGAAGCCGCTCTCAAGGGCGAAGTAAAGACCGAGTCACTATCCATAGAAGAAGGACTTCAGCCTTTTTTCATCGAGGAGACGAAGCAGGAGGCTCCGAAATTGGCGACCCCAGAAGAAGCCCCTGCGGAACTGAATCTCCAGGAACTTGCAGAGGAAGAATTTCCAGAGATCTTTCTGGAAGAGCTTACAGAGGAACTGGAGAAACTTGAGGAAGAGGAATTGAGGTCTGAAGAGACGACCGTAGTGGTAGAAGAGGAAATGACCGAAGAAGAGATTTCAGAACTTTTGGGAGAAGAGATCCAACCTTCGAAACAGGCATTGCCAGAGGTGCCCCGTACAGAGGAACCTCCTCTTGTAGAAGAATTACTTCCTGTAGAAGAAATGGCCCCGGTGGAAGAGGTGGCTCCAGTGGAGGAGCTTAGGGAGGTGGAAGTCGCTGCTCCTGAGATCACAGAAATGCCAAAAGTTCCTTTGAAAGAGATTCCCCCTCCTGCCATACGTTTGGACCAGAAAATCGAAGAGGTCATCACCAAAGGCGTGGAGGAGATGATGCAGGATTTTGTGACCAAAATCGTTCCCGAGATGGCCCAGCATATGATTACCTCTACCTTGGAACGGATTGAGACAATGGTCAAGGAAGTGATTCCTGATCTGGCGGAGAAGGCGATTCAGGAAGAGATCCAGCGGCTTCAGAAGGGAGAAAAGGATTAAGAGATTTCTAAAAAGGTATAGAAATCTCAGAGAACGAAAGGTAATTTTTAGAGCTCTCGTTAAGGAGGCAGAAGATTGCAAACATGGCTTCAACTATCTTGGACAAATCTTATGATCCCCACCAGGTGGAGGAGAAATGGTATCGTTTCTGGATGGAACGAAATTACTTCCGGGCAGATGAAGACTCAAAAAGCCCAGGCTATTCTATTGTCATCCCGCCTCCCAATGTCACCGGTGTCCTGCATATCGGACACGCCCTGAATAATACCCTGCAGGATATTCTAATACGGTTTAAAAGAATGGATGGCTTCAGTGTCCTCTGGATGCCCGGAACAGACCATGCCGGCATTGCCACCCAGAATGTGGTTGAGCGGCAGCTCATGGAAGAGGGCCTTGACCGGCATGCTCTGGGCAGGGATAAATTCATCGAACGCGTCTGGAAGTGGAAAGAGCAATCTGGTGGGACGATCATCAACCAGTTGAAGAAGTTAGGAGCCTCCTGCGACTGGTCAAGAGAGCGTTTTACCATGGACAAAGGTCTCTCCGAAGCGGTCAGGGAGGTTTTCATCCGCCTCTATCAAGAGGGGTTGATCTACCGCAGTCATTATATCATCAACTGGTGCCCGAGATGCCAGACCGCCCTCTCTGACCTCGAAGTAGAACATCATGAGATTTCAGGGAGACTCTACCACCTCCGGTATCCCTTCAAAGAGGGAGATCGATTCGTGATCGTGGCAACGACACGGCCAGAGACGATGATGGGCGATACAGCGGTTGCCGTTCATCCGGAGGATGATCGCTATCACGGGGATGTCGGGAAACAGATCATCCTGCCGGTCATCGGCAGGGAGATTCCGGTGGTCGGTGATCCCTATGTGGATAGAGAGTTCGGGACGGGCTGTCTCAAGATCACCCCTGCCCATGATTTTAATGATTTTGAGATCGGGTTGAAACACGGCCTTGAGCAGGTCAAGGTGATTGATGAGGAAGGCAGGATGAGTAAATATGCCGGTCCTTATCACGGGATGGATCGTTTTGATTGCCGTGAGAGGATTGTCGAAGATTTTAAACGGGAAGGGATTCTTCTTAAGACAGAGGATTATCATCACAAGGTGGGCCACTGTTACCGCTGTAAGACAATTGTCGAGCCCAATCTCTCCCTCCAGTGGTTTGTCCGGACCAAACCTCTTGCCCAGACAGCCATCCAGGCCGTCCGAACGGGTCAAACGCGAATTGTCCCCGAACTCTGGGAGAAGACCTACTATGAGTGGATGGAGAATATCAAGGATTGGTGCATCTCCCGGCAGATCTGGTGGGGCCATCGGATCCCTGCCTGGTATTGCGAGGCATGCGGTGAGGTCATAGTAGCCAAAAAGGAACCTCATTCCTGTTCTAAATGCAGGTCGAATCAATTGAGACAGGAGACCGATGTTCTGGACACATGGTTCAGTTCTGCGCTGTGGCCTTTCTCCACCATGGGATGGCCTGGAAAGACACCGGAGTTGAAGGTTTTTTATCCCACGTCTGTTTTGGTAACGGGTTTCGACATTCTCTTCTTCTGGGTGGCCCGGATGATGATGATGGGACTTAAATTCATGGGAGATGTCCCTTTCAAAGATGTTTACATCCATGGCCTGGTCAGAGACGAGAAAGGTGAGAAATATTCGAAGACCCGTGGGAATGTGGTGGACCCGCTTGAATTGATCGAACGCTTCGGAGCCGATGCCCTCCGTTTCACCCTGGCGGCGTTGACCATGCCTGGCAGCGATTTAAAACTTTCAGAGTCCCGGACTGAAGGCTACCGCCACTTCGCCAATAAGATATGGAACGCTTCCCGCTTTGCCCTGATGAATCTTGAAGCCTTAATCCCTGATGAGACCGCTGGCAAACGACCTCCGGAGGAATTGAACCTTCCGGATCAATGGATCCGGAGAAGATTGAATGAGACGATACGGTCCGTCCGAAAAGCGCTGGACGAGTATAAGTTCAATGAGGCCTGCCATGTCCTTTATCAGTTCATCTGGCATGAATTCTGCGACTGGTATTTGGAGATGGCTAAACTCTATCTCTACAGGGAGAGGGATTCAAAGAGGCAAGACTCGACCCGACGAACGCTTGTAGAGGTACTCGATGCCATCCTTCGTCTGCTCCATCCGTTTATGCCTTTTATCACGGAGGAAATCTGGCAGCGACTTCCTGTTCAAAAAGAAAATGAATCGATTATGGTTTCTGAATTTCCAAAACCCGATCCACGCTATGACGATCAAAGGGTGGAAGATGAAATGGCCTGGGTCATAGAGGTGGTCAATGGTCTTCGGAACATCCGGGGCGAGATGAACCTTCCGCCCTCAGAACAGATTTCCGTCCATCTCCGCACGAAGAGTGATGAGGCAGTGAAGCGGTTACGGGGACAGGACGATTTCATTCAATTCCTCGCATCGGTAAAAGAATTGAATATTGGACAGAATATCGAGAAACCCCTTTATAGCGCCTATGCGGTTGTGCGGGATGTTGAGATCTTTGTCCCGATGGACCGGGCCCGGATGGAGGAGGAGGCGAAAAGGCTTCAGAAGGAGATCCTGAAGATTGAGAAAGAGAGCGCTTTTGTGATGAAGAAACTTTCCAATGAGCAGTTTCTCTCAAAGGCTCCTCCTGAAGTCGTCCAGGAAGTGAGAGAGAAGGCAGGGGAATTTCTCTCCCAGCGTGAAAAACTGGAAGGGAGCCTGGTCAAAATCAGAGAAATGCTAGATTAAGAAATATCGGAAGCACGGCCATTGGTTATCAGAGAATCAGGTTAACAGGTTATAGTTATCAGGATATCTGGTTATCAGGCTTAAAGTTTCTTTTACCTGATATTCTGATAGTTTGGTATCCTGCCTCCTGATTTCCTGGTAACCTGATTACCTGTGGAGGATTATTTGTTCTATAGGAGTCTCAAACAATGAAGATGGACATCGAGAAAGTGGCGAGGCTGGCCCGACTTGAACTATCCGAAGAGGAGAGGAGGACATTCGGAGACCAGCTGGAGCAGATACTCACCTATATGGAGCAGTTGAATCGGCTTGACACCAGAGGCGTAGAGCCGACTTCTCACGCCATTCCCATTGTCAATGTCTTCAGGGAGGATGAGGTCAAGTCCTCGTTTCCCAGGGGAGAGGTTCTAGGCATTTCGCCTGATCAGGAAGATGACCATTTAAAGGTGCCAAGGATTATTGAGTAAAGAAAGTGGCTAAAGTTGCAAAGTGACTAAATTGCCTAAAGTTATAAGGACTATATTTTAAGTTTTAAAACCTAAGCGCACTTTAGACACTTTAGTTCATTATGGAGTGGTAATGAAACTTCACGAACTAACCATCCATCAACTCCATGACCTTCTTGTGAGGAAAGAGGTAACCTCAAGGGAGGCGACCGAGGCCCTCTACAAGAGAATCGGAGAGGCGGATGGAAAGATTAAAGCCTATCTCATGCTGACGGAGGAGGAGGCATTTCGCCAGGCGGATGAGGTGGACCGGAAGATTGCCAAAGGAGAAAGAATAGGGGACCTTGCAGGCATTCCGGTTGGGCTTAAAGACATCTTTTGCACTAAAGGAGTAAGAACGACCTGTGGCTCGAAGATATTGGGGAATTATATTCCTTTTTATGATGGTACTGTCATTAAAAAACTAAAAGAGAGGGAGGCTGTCTTCCTCGGCAAATTGAACATGGATGAATTTGCCATGGGGTCCTCCACGGAAAATTCGGGATTTCATACCACACGAAATCCCTGGGACTTGAAGCGTATCCCCGGAGGGTCAAGTGGCGGTTCTGCTGCCGCTGTGGCAGCGGATGAATGCATTGCGGCCCTCGGCACAGATACAGGAGGTTCAATCAGACAGCCTGCATCTTGCTGTGGCGTGGTTGGATTAAAACCGACCTATGGCAGGGTCTCCAGATACGGGCTGGTGGCCTTTGCTTCTTCGCTGGATCAGATCGGCCCCATCACAAAGGATGTGGAGGATTGTGCCATCCTGCTTGGCGGGATCAGCGGTTATGATCCCTCTGACTCCACTTCGGTCAATGTCGAGGTTCCTGATTATAAGCGATTCCTAATCAATGATGTGAAGAGGGTTCGAATCGGGATTCCGGATGAGTATTTCATCGAAGGGATGGACCCAGATGTCGAAAGGTCGGTCAGAGAGGCGGTTTTCCTATTAAAACATTTAGGCGCAGAAGTAGAAGCGATTTCACTCCCCCATACCCCTTATGCTGTAGCCGTCTATTATATCATCTGCACTGCAGAGGCGAGTTCTAACCTTGCCCGTTACGATGGGGTTAAATACGGTTTCCGCTCCAGAGGGCATGAAGACCTGATGGAGATGTATACCCGGACACGTGCGGAAGGTTTTGGCAAAGAGGTGAAACGGAGGATTATATTAGGGACTTATGTTCTTTCGGCAGGATATTATGAGGCTTATTATCGTAAGGCTTCCCAGGTCAGAACCCTGATGAGAAACGATTTTGAGAAGGCCTTTGAAAAAGTGGATGTGATTCTGACGCCCACGGCACCAACGCCAGCTTTCCTGGTTGGAGAAAAGGTAGAAAACCCTCTTCAGATGTACCTCTCCGATATCTTAACGATTCCGGTCAACCTGACCGGAATCCCGGCCATTTCGATTCCCTGCGGACTGAGCAGAGAGGGTCTTCCCATTGGCCTCCAGATCATGGGAAAACATTTCGACGAAGGGAAAATTTTACAGGCAGCCTTTACCTTCGAGCAAAACACGGACTTCCATCAGAAGAAACCGACGCTCCTCTAATAAATTCCGAAATCAGAAATCCGCAATCCGAAATTAACTATGTGGTCATTTCCAGAAGCCACTCGAGGTAGGAAGAGGAACCTGCGATAACGGGAAGGGATATGATTTCAGGGACGGAGTAGGAATGAAGGGACTTTACCTTATTCTCTAAATCATCGAACTTTTTCTTCTGCGTCTTAATGACGAGAAGCCATTCCTTTTCATCCCATATCCTTCCCTCCCAGCGGTAAATAGAACGGATTGGAGAGATGAGATTAACACAGGCAGCGAGTCTCTCCTCAACAAGGGTATTTGAAATTCTTAATGCCTCTTCTTCAGAGCCACAAGTCACCAGTACAATGATTGGTTGGAACTCCATGTTCATTGATATGAGTGAGGGATGGCTTTTTGCGCCGGAGTCTGGCAAATTCCAATAACCAAATTACAATTTCCAAATAAGCTCCAATAACCAATGTTCAAATGACCCAAACAAATATTCCTCAATCCGGTTTTGAATTTTGGTCATTGGTTATTATTGGGTTATTGGTGCTTGCCTGCCTGCCGGTAGGCAGGGAATTTGGTTATTGGTTCACCATTCCCTTCTATCCCAAAACCTTCTTAAATGTCTTGAGGGCGGTCTCAATATCCTCCTCCGTGACATCGAGATGCGTGACCAGACGAATTTGTGTTTTTCCAAAGGGATGGATGAGGACATTTTGGCCTTTCATGGTTTCTGCGATCTGAGACGCTGTTTTCCCAGTTTCCATTACATCGAATATGACAATATTGGTTTCCACATGCCTTGGATCAAGAGAAACTCCTTTCAGTTCTTTCAATCCAACTGCAAGACGTTTTGCATTCTGATGGTCTTCTTTCAGACGATCCATGTGGTGATCCAGGGCATAAAGACCAGCAGAGGCTATGATTCCAACCTGACGCATTCCCCCTCCGAACATCTTTCTAAAACGGTGGACCCGGTGAATAAATTCCTTAGAACCTGCGACCAGAGATCCAATAGGAGCCCCCAATCCTTTTGAGAGACAGACCGAGACAGAGTCAGCCCATTGACCATATTCATGGGGACGAATTCCAGTGGCGACGGAGGCATTCCATAGCCTGGCCCCATCAAGATGAATCAGAAGGCCTTTTGATTTTGCGAGCCGATGGATCTCTGCCATTTTCTCAATGGGATAGATAGACCCTCCTCCCCGGTTATGAGTATTTTCGAGGCAGATGAGTCGTGTTACAGGAAAGTGGTGGTCATCCGGCCGGATGGCTTCTTCGATCTGGGAAGCATCGAGAATGCCCCTGATCCCCTTGAGACAGTAAAACTGGATTGCCGAAAGGACAGCCCCTCCTCCCCCCTCAAAGTTATAGGGATGGGAGGTGGCCTCAATGACCACCTCATCACCCGCCTGGGTATGAGATTTTATTGCCAGTTGATTGGCCATAGTTCCTGAAGGAACAAAGATGGCCGCCTCTTTCCCAAGCAATTTAGCCACTCTTTCCTGGAGGGCGTTGGCCGTAGGGTCTTCACCAAAGATATCATCTCCTACCTCTGCCTCTGCCATCACCTTTCTCATGGCTGGGGTAGGTCGTGTGACGGTATCACTTCTGAGGTCAATCCATTTTTTCATCTTTCGTCTCCACTCTAAATTGAAAGTGATACTCCAAGAGGCCTCACGGCTACTTTTTCTTTTTTGTTGTTTCAGGTTTTGGGGCTGGTTTAGCCATCTCTTTGAAGGTGGCTCCCCATTTTTCGATCAGGGCTTTCAGTTCATCCAGTTTCGCTTTGGCTTCGGCAGGTGCTGTGGCAATCATCTCTTTTGATTTTGTCAAACCGTCATTGATCGCCTTGACATCAGCTGTCCAGGCCTGTTTCTTGTCTTTCAGTTTTTTCTCCATCTTGCTGGCGGTCGCACGCAATTTTTTCCAATCTTCTTGAATAGCCTTCAAGGCGACATTCGCTTGATCGGTCACCGTCTTCTTCCCGGCTTCAACAGCTGCGGCTGCCTTTTCAAAAGCTGCTTTGGCATCAATATACCCCTGCTTCGCTTCCTTATACTTCTTCTCTTTCATCTGGGATTCTGCAGTATTCCATATCTTTCTGGCAGCCTCCAGATCAACTGGGCTATATTTTTCTGCGCCGGCAGAGATGGCAGCATCCATTGCATTTTTAGCCGCTTCTTTCTCTGCTTCAGGCGGTTTTGCGCAACCTGCCCATACCATTCCCAGTGTTAACACCAAGAAAATCAACATTAAAAACCTGATCGTTCTCATAAAGCAATCTCCTCCTCAAATAATATTTGATAGAAACTATAAACGAAGTTTTTTCGGATAGCAATAGGAGGGCGATGGATGCTGGTCAAATGGCTTGCTTTTGATAGAGCGATGAGATATCTTATTGGACAGGGAGGTTGGGATTCGATTCATGTTACAAGGAGCGATCCTATTTCTCGCCTTTTTCCTCTTTCTTTTCGGGTGTTCAACCAGAATGACGGTCCAGCCCCTATCTCCCCCCGTTTCCGCAGAGTTCATTTATTATCTCGATGAATATCTCTCCGGGATTCCCTTGGAAGAAAAAATTACAGAGAAGGTCGAGAAGGCAGAGGTAAAGGAGGAGGGGAAGAAGGAGGAAGAAAAAATTAAGAAAGAGGAACTGAGTCATCTCACGCCCGCCCCGATACCAACCGAACCCGCTAAGGAACCTTTAAGCCTTCCTGACATCACGATCTCAAACCTTTTTCTCATACAGAAGAGACATTTGATTGCCACCCTCACCAACATTGGCACCGCCCCATTTCCGATGGAAAGCGGGGGATTGATCCTGCATGTGGATGGTCGGTTTGAAAAGCAGTATGAACTTAAGAGCCTCTCCGACATGGCTCTCCTTCAACCCCAGCAAAGTATTGTCCTGTCCACGCCATTTTCCATTTTTGGAAAACATGAGGTAGAGGTCCGACTGAATACTTCCCCTGATCTCAGAGAACTGGACAAAAAGAATAACCAGTTTAAGAAGATCCTCGAAGGGCTTCCCATTGGTCCGGACATTATGATCAAGGATTTTGATTTGACAGAGGATCTGGAACTGAGTATCATCCTCTCCAACGCAGGAGAGGTGGACCTTCGAAAGGGTGTCATCTTCCGGGTTCAGATTCATTTGAATGACCGGAAGATTTCAGATTTTGAACATTTCATTTCAGAGGAACTCAAGGCCTATTCTAAAAACCTGTACACCCTTTCGCCCCCCTATCGGGTTAGCCTCAAGGGGATCTCGAAGATAAAAGTCTCCATCGCCCCAAAGCTTCGTCCGGATGACATCCGGATGGAGAATAATGTTCTCGAAAGAAGATTCATCATCTTTCCCTTTCAGATCGGAGCGCAGGGGAGGGAACAGTTTTCATTTTTTGTTCCCATCTTTCCCCTAAAGGATGAAGCATTTTCAGAAAAAATAAAGATGGAAGTGAGATGGGAGGGAGCGGATACTTCCCTGAAGCTTTCTTTCGGAGAACCAGAAAATGTTAAGGATTTTCCTTACGTTTCAGGGAAAAGTCCGCTTAAAATCGAACTGCCATTTTTCACAGGAGCATCTCAGCAGGAGAGGTTATGGAAAATCTCCGTAACCAACCCTTTTGAGAGCAGAGTAGAAGGACATCTGATCATTCAACATCCCTAATCCAGAATGGATTGAACCCAATAGGGTTTTGAGATTAAAATTTGAAAAAAAGGAAGTAAACCCTAAACTCAAAACACTAAACTATAAACAAACTCAAATGCTCAAATTACAAACTTATAATGGCATGGCGTAAGAACTTTTAAATATTTGAGTTTTAAGATTTGGGTTTATTTAGGATTTTGTGTTTAGGGTTTTGAGTTTGATTCTGTATAGAGGAGCAGGCATGGAAGGAATCTATATTCTCCTGGGAGTGGTCGTCGTCCTGGCTGCCATTTTTTTCTTTCTGATGGAGCAGCGGTTGCGGAAGATAACCGAAGAAGTGACCAAGGCTCAATCCTCACAGACCGTATGGGCATTGATTCAACAACAGGTTGAAAAATTGAGAGAACAGATGAATGATGGTCTTGCCAGAAATATTTCCCAACTTTCCCAGCAACAGGATGCCATCAATGCCCAGTTGAGGGGAATTACAGAGCAGGTTAACCAGCAACTTCAAAATTCAAGC
>VGSD01000060.1 GCA_016875155.1 Deltaproteobacteria bacterium
CATAAGCGAGAGAAGCGGCCGTAGGCTCATTGATGATCCGGACGACATTGAGGCCTGCGATCCTTCCGGCATCCTTGGTTGCCTGGCGCTGAGAGTCGTTGAAGTATGCCGGGACCGTGATCACTGCATCCGTCACCTTCTCGCCGAGATACGCCTCTGCTGTCTCCTTCATCTTCTGAAGGATGAAGGCAGAAATCTCCGGCGGGCTGTAATCTTTATCCCTTGCCCTGACCCAGGCGTCATTGTTCTTGTTATCAATAATCTTATATGGAAGGATTTTGATGTCCTTTTGAACTTCGGAGTCGCTATACTTCCTTCCCATCATTCGCTTGATTGAGAAGATGGTATTTTCAGAGTTAGTGATGGCCTGACGTTTGGCAATCTGGCCGACTACCCTTTCGCCTTTATCGGTAAAAGCGACCACAGAGGGTGTGGTTCGACTGCCTTCGGGGTTGGCGATGACGATCGGATCCCCTCCTTCCATCACAGCGACGACCGAGTTGGTTGTTCCTAAATCGATTCCTATTGTTTTAGCCATGTTCATTCTCCCTTCTTCACCCCGTTAGAAAGTCCCGTTACTTTTAACGGGGGTGAGTTAATTTCCTCTTAAGCGACCACGGAGGGTAAAGTCCCGTGTGAGCCATCCCGATGGAGTGCCTAAGGCACTCTAACGGGGTAAACATAGTGAAAATTATTCGTTTGCCTGAGCCTCTTTTGATGGAGACTTCGCCACAGATACGGTTGCAGGCCTGAGAAGCCGTTCGTTAAAAAGATATCCCCTCTGAAATTCTTCGACGACCTGATCCGGTTCATGTTGATCTGTTTCCACAACAAGCATTGCCTCATGGCGAGCCGGATCAAAGGGCTTGCCAACAGAATCGAACTGGACCAGACCGAACCGATTGAGTGTCTGGAGGATCTGCTGAAGGGTCAATTTAATTCCTTCAGTCAGAACTCCTGCGTCCACCACCTTTTCGGCATGGTTGACTGCCCTTTCGAGATTGTCGATAAAGGGCAAGATCGATTTCATCAAATCCTCATTGGCAAACTTCATCCAGTCCTCTTTTTCCCGGGCAGCCCTCTTTTTATAATTTTCGAGATCGGCAGCAGTTCTCAAGAAGCGATCAAAGTTCTCTTTTGCCTCCTTCTCCTTCTCCTCGAGTCTTTTTTTCAATTCTTCGATCTCGTGGTCTTTATCTTCCTTCTTTTTTTTGTTTTTATGGAATTTTAGCTCAGAGTGGTTCTCTGATAATTTATCCACATCTGTTTCCAGTGTCACCGGTCCATTTTTCTTTCCTGATTCGGCCATTACAAATGCTCCAATCTAATGACTTTATCCTAATTAGCCATTCGCCCTTCGACATGCTCAGGTCGCTTCGACTCGCAACCGAGACGAACGGCTAAATTTATTGATCTTTAACATCCCATGGTCCGTTTGTGGTGATCCCTTCGATTCACCGTTCGCCCTGAGGTTCTCGAAGGGTGAACGGTTCTTTCAGGATCGAACCATGCACGGACTTTCAACGCAGCCTTTTAGTGATAGTAAGTATCCAGAATTTCGCTCAACAGCCTTGCTGAGTAGTCCACCAGAGGGATGATTCTGGAATAGTTCATCCTTCGGGGTCCAATGACACCGAGGGCTCCCCAGATCCTTCCCTCACAGCCATAGGTTGAAGTGACGAGGCTGCATGTCTCCATCTGCTGAACCTGACTCTCCGACCCGATGGAGATCTGAACCCCTCTCGGAGCCATACACTTGTCGAGGAGTTTAACCAGGATGGCTTTCTCCTCAAAGGCACGGAAGAGGTTGGTCATCATCGAGATATTCCCAAACTCAGGCTCAGAGAGAATATTGGTCCTTCCTTCGATGAAGACATCGGTCTCGTCGAAAGAAGAGAAAGTTTTTCCTCCCAATTTGATGGCTTGCTGGAACAGGCGATCATAGGCATGCTTCTCCATCCTCATCTGGCTGAACAGCTTCTCTCTCACCTGCCGAAGCGTGAGTCCAGACAGAAGCCTGTTAAGGTTCTCGGAAAGATGGTCCAGGTCGGATCGAGAGAGATCTTCATCCATCTCAACAATCCGATTCTGGACAATACCTGTTGTGCTGACGAGGATGGCTAACGTCAAATTATTTCTCAGTTTCACGAACTCGATATGTTGCAAAACGAGCTCGCTCAACCGGGGCGCCCAGACAACACCCAGGCAGTTGGAAGAGGTTGAAAGCATCCGGCAGGTTTCAAGGAATAGGTCTTTTACCTCTGACGGGACAACGGAGTACCTTGAGCGAATCTCCTTCTTTTCCTTACTGCTCAATTCATTGATGTCGAGGAGATAATCGACATAGAACCGATATCCCCTCTCTGTCGGCACCCTTCCTGCTGAAGTATGAGGTTGTAAAAGAAGTCCCATCTCTACCAGTTCGGACATGATGCTTCTGATGGTCGCAGGACTAAGGTGGAGGCCTGATTTTCTCGAAATGGTCATTGAACTTACTGGTTCGGCAGTGAGGGTGTAGTCTTCAACGACGATTTTGAGAACCTCTTTCATTCTGTTCGTTAGAGCAAGCATCAGTCTTCTTGAAACCTCTTAAATCTTATTAAAAATCATCGAGTTCTGTTTTGTTGAGGTAAAGATAATAATGGAGGAGGGGTTTGTCAAGACAAAGAGAAGGTTCCCGTAAACATTAAAACATGTGTAATATCAAAATGTTATATTATTCATGGTTGGGCAGAATTGTGAGAGGAAGAAGGGGGATTATTTAAAATGGTCAAAACCTAACCGGTGTAATTCGATTTCTTTGCCCTTTTTTCCGATGAGATGAAACCCTTCTTTTATCCGAAGGATCTCACCCACACGGGTCATGGGAATGTTTAATGAGTGGGCAAGGGATAAGACCTTCGCCCTCTTTTCAGGTGAAGCAGTAAAGAGAAGTTCATAATCCTCTCCTCCGCTTAGAGCTATCTTGTGAGGAGACTTTGAATAATTTCCGACCCATCTCCGGTAGAGGGTTGAGAGGGGAATGCGGTCTTCCCATATCCGTGCTCCGACCTTACTTTCTTCGAGGATATGGTTGGTGTCGTTTAGGAGGCCATCGCTGATATCAATCATGGCAGACGCTATCTGTTTTTTAGCAAGGGCTTGGCCCAGTTCGACCCTGGGAATAGGGGAGAGGTGTTTATCGACCAATCCCTTTGGTTTTTTTATGAGCTTCTTGTCCTGGAGAATTTTTAATCCTAATGCCGAATCTCCCAGCGTTCCTGAGACATAGAGGTCATCTCCGATCTTTGCCCCGTTTCTGAAAAGAAGATCCTCTTTTTTCGCTTCACCTATGAGGCAGATGTTGATGATGATTTTCTGAGAGAGAGAGGTGTCTCCGCCAATCAGATCAACCTGAAACCGTTTTGCCTCATCTTTCATTCCTCGGTAGAAGAGAGAGGTGAAAGAGAGAGGGAGGTGTTTGGGAAGGCCGATAGAGATGAGGAAGTATTTTGGAGTTCCGCCCATGGCTGCTATGTCGCTGAGGTTGACAGCCAGGGATTTTCTTCCGAGGTGATAGGGGTCGATCCAGGATCGCTCGAAGTGAATATCTTCGATGAGGATGTCGGTGGTGAGGAGGATGGCCTTTTTACCCATGTTGATGACAGCCACGTCATCGCCTATGGAGCGGATCACCTCAGGATGTGAGGCCGCCATCCAGTTTCTGATTTTTGAAATGAGCCCGAATTCACCGATGCCCTTGAGGGTTTTTTCAGTTATTCTCAACTCCGAACTCCGTGCACCGATTCTATCGGGGCGAACTCCTTCCTATCTTTTTGGTTTAGGCAGTGCCACCCTGAGCACTTCATCCATATGTTTGACAGGGATGAAGTCCATCTTTTTACGGAGATAGGATGGAAGTTCAACGAGATCCTTCTTATTCGGGTAGGGGATGACCACCTTTTTAATATTGGCACGAAGAGCAGCCAGTGCCTTCTCCTTAAGGCCTCCCACTGGGAGCACTCTCCCCCTGAGTGTGATCTCGCCTGTCATCGCTACTTCCTTTTTGACAGGGATACCCGAGAGAGCCGAGATCAGGGAGACAGCCATTGTAATGCCGGCTGATGGGCCATCTTTTGGGATGGCACCTGAAGGGACATGGATATGAACCTCTTTTTCATTCAGATCATTTGCCTTGATCCGATAGGCTTTTGCTTTGGAGCGCGTATAGGTAAAGGCAGCCTGTGCAGATTCCTTCATCACCTCTCCTAAATGGCCGGTGAGAATGAGTGAACCCTTTCCTGGGGTGGTCGACGCCTCCACATGGAGGACCTCGCCCCCGACCTCTGTCCAGGCCAGGCCGGTTGCCACACCAATCTCATTGCGCTTCTGCTCCTCGTCAGGGAGGAATTGAGGGGGGCCCAGGAACTGATTCAGGTTCCGCGCAGTAATCTTCGTTTTCTCTTTCTTACCTTGCCTATCCCCGCCTGCCGGACGGGCAGGGGCAGGCAGGCCTTCTGCCACTTTTTTAGCGACCTTCCTGCAGATCGAAGCCAGTTCCCTTTCGAGATTCCGAAGCCCTGCCTCCTGTGTATACTGGGAGACAATCTGGAGGATGGCCTGGTCTGAAATTTCTAAAAACGCTGGTCCGATTCCGTTCTCCTCCATCTGCCTCGGAAGAAGGAAGGCCCGGGCGATCTTCAATTTTTCCATGTCCGTATAACCGGGAATATTGATGATCTCCATCCGGTCTTTGAGGGCAGAGGGAATGGGATCAATCACATTTCCTGTGGTGATGAACATGACCTGAGAGAGATCGAAAGGGAGATTGAGATAGTGATCACTGAAGGCGCTGTTCTGCTCGGGGTCGAGAACTTCAAGAAGCGCAGAAGCCGGATCCCCTCTGAAATCGACGCCGATCTTATCCACTTCGTCCATCATAAAGACAGGGTTGTTGCTTCCCGCCTGCTTGATCGACTGGATGATCCGTCCGGGCATGGCACCCACATAGGTGCGGCGATGACCCCGGATCTCAGCCTCATCCCGTATTCCTCCCAATGAGATCCTGACGAATTTTCTCCCAAGGGCTCTGGCAATCGATTTGCCGAGAGAGGTCTTTCCCACTCCAGGAGGCCCGATAAAACAGAGGACGGGACCCTTGAGCTTCTTCTTCAGTTTGTGAACGCTCAAATATTCGAGGATTCGCTCCTTCACCTTTTCAAGGTTATAATGGTCTTCCTCCAAAACCTTTTTTGCCTCTTTAAGGTCGAGATTATTGGGAGTTGATTTTGACCAGGGCATCTCAATGAGACAGTCGAGGTAGGTGCGGACGATGGAGGCCTCAGCAGAATCAGGGTGCATCTGATCGAGCCGCCCCAGTTCTTTATAAGCCTCTTTCTCCACTTCTTGGGGCATCTTTGCTTTTTTGATTTTCTGTCGGAGTTCTTTGAACTCCTTTGACCGTTCATCCACCTCACCTAATTCGCTCCGGATGGCTCTCATCTGTTCCCGAAGATAGTATTCCCTCTGTGTTTTGGTCATCTCCTCTCTGGCCTGGGATTGAATCTTGGCTTGCATGGTCAGGACCTGGACCTCTTTGCCGAGAAGGTCACTGACCATTTTCAACCTTTCAATCGGATCGAAGATCTCCAGGATCTCCTGGGCCTTCTCAACAGGGAGTTCGAGGTTGGAGGCAACCAGATCAGCCAGCCTTCCGGGGTCATCTACACTTTCGAGGACGAACATCAGATCCGGAGAGATTGATTTACCATAGGAGGCAATCCGCTCTAATTGTTCCCTGACGCTTCTCATCAGCGCCTCAAGCTCAAGGGTGATCTCTGTGAGAAAAGGGTCCTTGATGTTCTCGATTTTTACGAGAAGGTAAGGGGTGGTATGGAGGATCTCCTTAATGGTGGCCTTAGAGAGCCCCTGAATGAGAATCTTGATCTTCCCATCCGGGAGTTTGAGCATCTTCATGACGAGCGCAACCGTTCCTACCCGGTAGAGATCTTTGATAGCGGGCTCTTCTTCAGAGAGGTTCTTCTGGGAAACGAGGAAGATAAGCCGATCTTTAGCCAGAGATTCTTCAAGGGATTTGATCGATTTCTCCCGGGTGACAAAAAGCGGAAGAACCATATATGGGAAGACGACGATGTCCCTTACTGGAAGGAGGGGGAGTCTCTCTGGGAGTGATAATAAATCTTTTTCACGTTCTCTTTTCATGGCGCCTTAAAGGAACTCTGAGACTACCTTTCATTCCTGATTTCAAAGATTTCTGGATTTTTCCAGAAATCTTTTTAGGATTGTTTCTATGATGTTTGTTGTGGAAGATCCTTCAACAAAGGGAAGGATGACGACCTCTCCACCCGATCCCTCCACCACTTCCTTTCCCACGGTCGTCTCTTTTGTCCAATCGCCACCCTTGACTAAGACATGAGGCTTAATAGAGGTGATCAACTCCAGGGGGATAGGCTCATTGAACAGGGTGATATAATCTACACACCAGAGGCCAGAGAGGATCTCGGCTCTCTCTTGTTCGGGCAGGATAGGGCGTTCAGGGCCCTTAATGGTCCGAACCGATCGGTCGCTGTTTAGTCCCACCACAAGGATGTCTCCGAGGGACCTGGCCTTTTCGAGATAACGGATATGACCGACATGGAGAATGTCAAAACAGCCATTGGTAAAAACAATCCGTTTTCCATTTGATTTGAGGTTCTCGATGGTTTGGCTGATGGCCTCTCTTGTCTTGATCTTTTCTTTCATCATTCCTCCTATTCAAAACCTACCAGATTTAATGAGGGTAGTCAACCTCCGAAAAACTTTCTATTTCTCGTGAGAGTGAATGAAAACCCCTCATCGCTCTCCTCTGCTTTTTCCCTTGACAAGGTTTTTGGGGTATGGTAGTAGTATCTCAAAAATATATTAAGAATATTTTTATCATATATTTGAGAAAGTGAAAACTTAAGGCGATGAAGAAGCTGAAGAACAACTCGAAGAGCAAGAAAGCCATTGTTTACGAGAGCTTAAAGAGCCGGACCATCAATAACCTCATCAAGCCGGGAGAGCCTCTCAATGAAGGTACGCTTTCAAAAGAGTTTAAAATCAGCAAGACCCCAATCAGAGAGGCATTGCAGCAACTCGAAAGGGAGGGGTTTGTTGAAAATATCCCTGTAAAGGGAGCTTTCATTTCCAGGATTTCTTTTCAGGATATTAGAGAGCTGTTTGAGATACGGGAGATCTTGGAATGTGAGGCGATCAAGCGGGCTGTCACAAAAGTGGATTCAGCCAAGATTAAACTCGTGAAGGAAGAATTTGTCTCTTCTGAAAGCGAAGGCGGCAAAACGGATAAAAGTCATTTTAGGTCTGGCGACCAGATTCACACTTTTATTTTTGAGACCCTCGGGAACCATCGATTGATGGAGATTTATAAAAGACTGCAGGATCATGTGGTGAGAAACCGCATCTATTTCTTCGATCAATCTCACCTGGGACGATCTGAGGAGGCTTTGAAAGAACATCTTGAGATATTGGATGCCATGGAGGCGCAAGATCCTTTACGAGCGGAACAAGCCGTCCGAGACCACCTCAGAAATTCCATGGAATACCTTAAAAAGATCATGTGATCAAAAAATGGAAAAGGAGAGATCGAATCAATGACCCATGTCATCAAACAAATTGAGAGGGTTCCGAAGGAATTAATGGATCAATTTCGAGGGATTGGCACGGCAACCGTCCATGAAGCCTATGAAAGAAAAGGGGCGGTTGATCCTGCCATTAAGCCGATCGACCGTGGAGTCCGGATCTGTGGGCCAGCCTTTACTGTTCAATGCCATCCAGGAGATAATTTAATGCTCCATAAGGCTCTGGAGCGAGCACAGCCAGGGGATATCCTCGTCACATCAGTAGGAGGATATTATGAAGCCGGTTACTGGGGAGGATTGATGGCCACCTCCGGTGTCGCAAAGAAGTTGGGAGGTTTGGCCATTGATGGGTGCATCAGGGATTCTTCCGAAATCATCAGAATGGGGTTCCCCATTTTCTGCCGCGGGTTTTGCATCAAGGGAACGACGAAAACAGTTCTTGGATTAATCAATCACCCCATCATTTTGGGGGGAGTATCGGTCCATCCAGGAGATTTGATTCTCGGGGATGATGATGGAATGGTTGTAATCGAGCGATTGAAATGCAAAGAGGTACTGGAGAAATCTATTCAAAGAGTGGAAGCAGAGAAGATAAAGTCAGAGAAACTGAAGACCGGCATCTCCAGCATCGAGCTGAATAAGTTAGGGAAGGTTTTTGAATTCTTGGGGATGGTTGAAAAATAACCCGATGAAAATCGAGCCGCAACGATTAAAAGAGATCTCAGTTGAAATCCTGAAGGGGCTGAATGCCGCTGACCATGAGGCGAAGTTGGTGGCTGAGTGTTTGGTCCAGGCCGAGATGAGGGGGATCGATACTCACGGCGTCCATTTTCTGAAGCTCCTTTCAGACCGGGTTGATGCTCGAATGATCCGCATTCCAACAGAAATCCAGGTGATCAGAGAGGATGGTGCAACCTCTGTTCTCGATGGAGGAAATGGGCTTGGCCAGGTTGCGGCTGATCGAGCGATGCGGATGAATATTCAAAAAGCTAAGGAACTTGGAATAGGCTTGACCCTCATCCGAAATACGAATCACATCGGGATTCTTGCCTTCTATACCCTCATGGCTGCAGAAGAGGGGATGGCTGGACTTGTGATGAGCAATTCTGCTCCCTCCATGTCTCCCTGGGGAGGAACCGAGCCCTTTTTGGGGACAAACCCCATATCCCTTGCCGTTCCAGGGGGAGAAGAAAGCCCGGTGGTTTTGGATATGTCATCGAGTGTCGTGGCTCGAGGGAAAATCCGCCTTGCTCAGCGGAAAAAGGAACCTATTCCTTCGGGATGGGCCCTCGATGAAACAGGATTACCGACGACTGATCCAAATGCTGCAATGAAGGGTACGCTCTTGCCCATAGGTGGGCCTAAAGGGTATGGTCTGGCTCTTATGATTGATATTCTTGCAGGTCTGCTTTCAGGGTCTCAATACGGTCCAAAGATTAAGACCTTTCATCAACCCTTAGGGCCTACGGGTATTGGCGTCCTCACCATGGCCATTGATATTGAGAAGTTTATGCCTCTTAGTCAGTTTAAACAACTCATTGACTCTTATATTGAGTCGATTAAAAAATCGAAGAAGGCAAAGGGTGTCTCGAGAATTTATCTTCCAGGAGAGATCGAGATTGAAAAGGAGAAAAAGAGTCTCGCAGAAGGAATTGAATTGACCGAATCCGTGGTGAGCGACTTAAACCAACTTCTAGAAAAGATGAAAAGCTCAAATAGACTGAGCGAGTCGTGAGGAATCATAAAAGATGAAATGGATCATCAGGGTTAATACTCGAACAGGAAAGATTTCCAGGCAAGAAGCTACCGAAGAGGAGATGCGCTGGGGGGGAAGGCTCCTCATCTCTAAGTTTTTACTGAGAGAAGTTCCTCCGCTGGCTGATCCTCTTGGACGGTTCAATAAATTGATCATTGCGCCAGGCCTTTTGGGAGATACCTTTGTTACTACGACCGGGAAGTTTTCAGTGGGAGGTAAGAGCCCGCTCACACAGGGCGTCAAGGAAAGTGATGTTGGGGGAGAGGCCGGGAAGAAGATCGCTCGACTCGGGATCAAGGCTCTGGTGCTGGAGGATATTCCAGAAAAGAACGGGACAACCATCTTAATGCTTAAAGCGAATCAGATCATGCTCTCTGATGTCCCTGAGTTAAAAGGGAGGCCTGTCTCAGAGGCGGTAGGGATTCTCCGGAAGCAGTTTGGAAGCCAGGCAGGGATTATTTGTATCGGGCCATCAGGAGAGATGAAAATGATGGGCGCCGGCATTGCTGTGTCTGATGTGAATGATATACAGGTTCGGTATGCGGCACGGGGCGGTCTCGGAGCAGTGATGGGGTCAAAGGGGATCAAGGCGATTATCGTTGACGATTCAGAGGCTGTATCGCCCAAAGTGTTTGACGAAGCCCTTCTTCGTGAGGCAAGCAAGGCTCTTACTCAGGCGATCCTGGAAGACCCCAAGACAGAGAACAGGCATAAACTTGGGACTCCAGCCATCCTCATGTTTGCCAACGAGCTTGGCCTTCTTCCCACGAGAAATTTTAGCACAGGTCAGTTTGAAAGAGCAGAGGCCATTGCCGGAGAACGAGTCGCAGAGGTGATTGCAGAGCGAGGAGGAGAAGGCCGTTCAGGAACCCCCTGTTTGAGAGGGTGCGTCATTTCATGCTCCAATATCTTTCCAGATCCTTCAGGAAAGAAGACCGTGGCATCCATCCAGTATGAGAATATCGCGCTTCTCGGGCCGAATTGCGGAATTGGCAATCTGGATGACATCGCCGAATTGAACCACCTCTGCAACGAGGTAGGTGTGGATGCCATTGAGACTGGAGCGGCCATAGGGGTTGCCATGGAAGCCGGGGTGATTCCCTTTGGGGACGCCAAAGGGGCAAAGGATCTGATTCGCCAGATCGGTCAGGGAACCCATCTCGGACGAATTCTTGGGAATGGAGTTGTGGCCACAGGAAAGGTCCTTGGAATGAGGCGAGTCCCAGCCATCAAAGGCCAGGCCATTCCAGGCTATGATCCTCGCGCGTTAAAAGG
>VGSD01000061.1 GCA_016875155.1 Deltaproteobacteria bacterium
TATACACCCTGTGAGCCTGGAAAACTCTTCTTCTGTTGTTCCCTTCAGACTGACCCGGACATAGAGGTTTTTAAACCTGGACAGTTCCCGGGCATAAGACTGATCATGGCCGATGAGTATCCCATTCGTTTCAAGAATAAATAGGAAATTGGAAGGGATGAGATCGAGAACTTTGAGGAGATGGCCTCTTGCAAGAGTGGGTTCGTTGCCACTGATCCTTATCTTTTCATACTTCTTCTTGCGAGTAATACTCAGAAGATTCTTCACCGCCTGTTCAGGTGAATAAAATTGCCCACAGGCATCGGGTCTGGTCACTTCATGCCATGACCAGCAGAAAAGGCAGCGAAGAAAGCATCCAACACAATCGGCCGTGGCAATTCCGCCATAGAACCGTGCAGGCCGGAAACGATAGTATTTCCTGAGGTCGCCCCTTGAAACCACTCGGGCAAGTTCTTCGGATCTTTTAATCGGGTCATACATGGTTGTCTTGGTAAAATTAATTATTCACAGAAGTATACATGAAATGTAACGAACTCGGTATGCTACAAGAAGAATGATAAATAGTTGTGAGAAAATCATCAAGTAGTATGAGTTTATCATATAAAGTAGAGGATATTTATAGCCAAGAAAGGCTCTTCAACGTGACAATTTGGGGGCATTTAAAATTATTCATAAATAAAACAAATAGTTATCCAGGTAAGACGCCAAGGCGATTTGTAAAAATTTGATGTTGCTTTTTCTTTATATTTGTTTATAATTGTAAAGGAAAGGAAACATAACCCTAATGGATCGGAAAAAGAAGATTCTTGAACTAGCGAAACAGAGAGGTATTATTAGGCCCCGAGACGTTGAGGCAAGTGGGATACCCCGCGAGTATTTGCTCCGTCTATATAAGAAAGGAGACATCACGCGTACTCGGCGTGGACTCTATGCACTGCCGGATTCACTCGGGAGTGAGTCTGTAACCTTGGCAGAGGTAGCCAAACTTGTCCCGAATGCGGTGATCTGCCTCCTCTCAGCACTCCAATTTCACAACCTGACAACTCAGATTCCCCACCAAGTCTGGATCGCTATTGAAAAAAGAAAATGGAAACCGGAATATGATTATCCTCCGTTGGAAGTAGTCCGTTTTTCCAATTACCCATTTAACTTCGGTATCGAAGAACATGAAGTAGACAACGTCCTGGTCAAGGTATACAGCCCGGCCAAGACCGTGGCTGACTGTTTCAAGTTCCGAAACAAGATCGGCCTGGATGTAGCCATGGAAGCGCTTCGCGACACATGGAGGAGCAAGAAAGCTACTATGAATGAACTCTGGGAGGCAGCAAAGGTATGTCGCGTGGCGAATGTGATGCGTCCCTATCTGGAGGCAATCATATGAGTCCAGGCAAAAGCCCAAATGCCGGACATTCCATTTTTGAACGACTCTTGAACTACGCAAAGGAACACAGGGAAGACTTCAATCTTCTACTCTTCCGTTATGGCATTGAACGCCTTTTGTATCGTCTCAGTATATCTCCCTATGCTGACAAGTTCGTTCTGAAAAGCGCAAGCCTTTTTCTCGTGTGGTTTGGACAGAATTATCGGGTGACCAAGGACGCGGACCTGTTGTATTCCAGCCCAGCAGATGTTGAGCATATCACAGTAGTATTCAGGGAACTTTGTGAGATTGATATTGATGATGTAGATGGTATCGTTTTTATGGCTGATTCCGTTAGAGCTGTTCCGATCCGTGAGGAACAGGAGTATGGAGGTATTCGGGTGACATTGGTAGGTATGCTCCATAAAGCTCGCATCCCTTTGCAAATAGACGTCGGTTTTGGGGACACTATCACTCCGTCCCCAGAGAGGATAACCTTCCCGACACTTCTTAATACACCCGCTCCGAAGCTCCTGGCTTATCCCCGGTATACAATGGTCGCTGAGAAACTGGAAGCGATGGTACGTCTGGATATTGCAAACAGTCGGATGAAAGATTTCTACGATGTTTGGCTTTTGAGCAAGTTGTTTACATTTGATGGAGGAACACTTTGCAGAGCCGTGAATAACACTTTTAAACACCGATCTACATCAATACCTCGTGGCCTGCCATTTGCGTTTACTGATGATTTTCGGAAAGATGCACAAAAACAGGCTCAGTGGCGAGCCTTCGTTCGCAAGGCCAAGCCAGATACAGTGGCAAGTAAATTCGATGCTGTCATCTATGATATAGAGACATTTATAATGCCAGTAGTAGAGGCTGTGCGGCAAGGCCAGTTACTGAAGCTAGTCTGGACGCAAGGTGGCGGTTGGAGCAAAGAACCTGAAGATCGATGAAGTCTGAGATCGAAAAGCAAGAAGAGGGCATGTTCAATGAGAACGTGCTCTCTTAGCGTCGAAATGACTCCCCGAGGAGGACTCCTTCGGCAAGCTCAGGATAAATGGGTCACTACGGTCGAAACATACTGTTTCTCCCTGCCTAAGCTCCCCTTCAGATTCCTGACGCAGCACAACTGAACTATTTTGATTTGGATAGGTTTCGTAAAGAGGATAAGTCTCCTGAAACGAGAGCCTCTTTTTTAGCTCGCGACCAACGCTTCACCTGAGCCTCGCGTTTTCGTGCTTCAGTAAAGGAATCAAATGTTTCGGAATATACGAGGGCAAAGGGAGGATCCACCTTGGTGGTTTGGCATGCCTTCCCTGATTGATGATCCTGATAACGTGCTGGAAGGTCAGTTGTTGCCCCAATGTAGAGCTTGCCGGATTTCAAACGAAGGATATAAAACCATGCTGACATAAGAAAGCTTTCTGGCCCTTCGACAAGCTCAAGGCCATTCGATGCGTAATGGTTATTTTTTCTGGCCATCGGCCATGAGTAAGAAAAGGGTGCCATCGCAAGATGGGCACCCTTTTCGCATCGAATGGCTCCCCGAGGAGGACTCGAACCTCCAACCTAGTGGTTAACAGCCACCCGCTCTGCCGGTTGAGCTATCGGGGAATTAGGATGATTCAATCTCCAATAACCAAATTCCAAATACCAAATAAATCCCAATGACCCAATATCCAATTAACCAAACTTCAATTACCTATTGAACAAATCATTAAGCCGCTTGCTCTGATCCGCTCATGATTTGCGTTAAGTTTAATAGAAAATTTCAGAGATGGCAAGGGGTAATTTATTACCCTCGGACGGTGATATCGTCTTCAAGGGTTGGTTCCAGTTTCCTCACGGCCCGCTTCTTCTGCCAGACCCTGATCATGTTGATGGGACCTGAGAAGGTATAAGAGAGGATAAAGACAAAGAGGACGATCACTGGTTCCATGATGATGACGACCATGGAAAGGACAATAAAGATGAAGAGGCTGAAGGGTTTTCTGCGGGCAAGATCGAATTCCTTAAAACTGAAGTACCGAATGCTAGAGACCATGAGAAAGGCGAGGACATAGATCATGAACAGGATGACGATGTCTTTAATCCACCCTGTCTCGATCAGACGGAGATAGAGAAGGATGGTCAAGGCGATCATGGTGGCAGCCGCGGGAATAGGAAGGCCTTTGAAGTATTTCGTATCGCCGGAAGCAGACATCACATTGAACCGGGCCAATCTTAAGGCTCCGCAGACGACAAAGAGGAAGGCAGCGAGCCAGCCAAATCGGCCATAAGGCCTTAATGCCCAGCTAAAGGCTAGAACAGCCGGTGCCACTCCAAAGGAGATAAGGTCAGCAAGAGAATCATACTGAACGCCGAATTTGGAGGTGGCTCCGGAGAGCCGAGCCACTTTTCCGTCGAGGATATCGAAGACCGCAGCCAGAAGGATGGCGACAGCCGCAAAGAAGAATTTTTCCTGAAAGACAGAGATGATCGCCCAGAAGCCACAGAAGAGGTTTCCCGTGGTGAAGAGGTTGGGGAGGATATAGACCCCCTTTCGCATCTTAATTCGATTTCTTCTCTTCTTCATGACAATACCCGATGATGGACTCCCCTCCCTTGATATGCTGTCCCACCCTCACAATGGGCCGGATATTGAGGGGAAGGTAGAGGTCAACCCTTGACCCAAACCGAATCATACCAAATATTTCTCCCCGATTCAAGTGGTCGCCTGCTTTTGCATAACAGACGATCCGCCTGGCTACAAAACCTGCTATCTGAACGAGCAGGATTTTGAAACGCTCCTCTGTCTCCATGACCAAGGCATTCTGTTCATTGAGAAGGGATGCCTTGTCACGACTTGCTACCAAAAACTTGCCCGGGTGGTAACTGGCCTGAAGGACCTTTCCAGAGGCTGGGGCTCGATTGATGTGGACATCAAAGGGAGACATGAAGATGGATACTTTTAACGACCTCTCTTTTAAAAAACGCTCCTCTTCGCATTCTCCAACAGATATAACCGTACCATCAGCAGGAGAGAGGATGATATTCTTAAGAGAGGGAATGATCCTCTTCGGATTTCTGAAGAAATATGCGATGAAGAGGGTGAGAAGGATTGCTGGAATCGTCAGTATTGTCCATCCGACCACCACAAAAAGGAGGGTTAAAATCATTGAAGGGATGAGAAAAGGAAACCCTTCCTTGGCTATAGGCCACCGGTTCTGCGGCATCAGCGTTTCTTCTCTTTGAGCCAGCCCATCATGGAGCGCAGTTTCTTTCCCACAATTTCGATGGGATGTTCTGCCTCTTTTTTTCTCAGGGCGGTAAAGACCGGTCGACCGATCCGGTTCTCTATAATCCATTCCCTGGCAAAATTTCCATTCTGGACCTCTTGAAGGATACGTCTCATTTCCCGCCGCGTTTCCTGCGTGATGATCCGTTTGCCACGGGTTAAGTCTCCGTATTCAGCCGTGTCGGAGACCGAATAACGCATATAGGAGAGACCACCTTCATACATTAAGTCCACGATCAGTTTCAGTTCGTGAAGACATTCGAAATAGGCGATCTCAGGATGATAGCCTGCTTCCACCAGAGTATCGAATCCAGCCTTGATCAGTTCAGTCACTCCGCCACAGAGGACGCATTGTTCCCCAAAAAGGTCGGTCTCGGTCTCTTCTCTAAACGTGGTTTCAATGACACCGGCACGAGTGGCACCCAGACCTTTGGCATAGGCGAGGGCGGTCTTTCTTGCCTTTTTTGTGTAATCCTGATAGATGGCCAGAAGGGATGGAACTCCCGCTCCCTTCTCATATTCTCTCCGGACCAGATGACCCGGGCCTTTCGGAGCGATCATCACCACATCAATCTCCTTCGGAGGGACGATCTGGCCATAATGGATGTTGAACCCGTGAGAGAATAAGAGAGTTTTTCCCTTTCGGAGATTTGGCTTCACATCCTCTTCATAGAGTTTTGCCTGGATGTGATCCTGAGTGAGGATCTGAATGAGATCGGCCTCTTTGGCAGCTTCACTCGCAGACACTGGTTTAAAGCCATGCTGGAGGGCGAGTTCATAATTTTCGCCTCCCTTTCGCTGGGAGACGATCACATCCAAGCCACTGCCGCGCAGGTTCTGTGCCTGGGCATGCCCCTGGCTCCCATAGCCGATAATGGCGATCTTCTTTCCCTTCAGATCTTTAAGATCTGCGTCCTTGTCATAATAGATTTTCATTTAGACGCTCCTTTTTAACTCACCCATTTGTGGCTTGCTTAGATAGAAAATAATTTTCAAGGGTCAAAAGGTAAAGGTTAAGATGCCCGTTTCGTCAAGGGGTTACGTTTATCGTCTGAAATTCTTGCCCTTACCCTTTGACGCTAAACGATACGGGCTTCCTAACCCTAACCGTGACCTTTGCTATTAGGTCAGCTCGGTCATGGCTTTGCTTCCCCTTGAAATGGCCACACGGCCGGTTCTCACTATTTCCTTTATCCCAAGAGGCTTCAGAAGGGCCAGAAGGGCATTCACTTTCTTTTCATCCCCTGTCACTTCAATCGTATACGTTTTGGTTCCCACATCAATGACCTTTCCTCTGAAAATGTCCGTAATCCTGAGGATCTCCTCGCGGGTCTTTTCAGTGGCTGAGACCTTCACCAGAACCATCTCTCTTTCGACAAAATCCTTGTCAATGAGATCAACGACTTTGATGACGGGGATCAATTTGTTCAGTTGCTTGAGAACCTGTTCGATAATCTGGTCGTCCCCGCGTGTGACAATGGTCATGGTCGAGACGGTGGGATCGAGAGTTTCGGCAACGGAGAGGCACTCGATGTTAAAACCCCTGCCGCTGAAGAGGCTTGCAACCCTGGCCAGGACGCCGAACTCATTCTCAACTAAAAGAGTGATCACGTGACGCATTACGGCCTCAAAAAATGGAATAGTGGAATCATGGAATATTGGGTGTTAAATCTTAAAAGAAAGTTTTCTTTCAATTTCGTCATGTTTTAAATCCTTTCCCATTATTCCAATGTTCCATCATTCCATCTTTTTTATACCAACCTCATCTGGTTCAGCGGTTCTCCTGCCGGAACCATGGGATAGACATTCTCCTCGGGATCGATGACGAAATCGATTACCACTGGTTCGGGAGTGGAGAAGGCCTTCTTCAAAACAGGGACAACTTCTTCAGGTTTGTTTGCCCTCAAACCCACTGCCCCATAAGCCTCTGCGAGTTTCACAAAGTCAGGGGAGACCCCTTCGAGTGAGGAAGAGGCATAGCGTTTCCCGTAGAAGAACTCCTGCCACTGCCTAACCATTCCAAGATAGCCATTGTTTAAAATGACCACTTTGATTGGCAACCGATACTGGACAACGGTGGCCAGTTCCTGCGAGTTCATCTGAAAACTCCCATCGCCGGAGATGCCGATAACCATTCTGTTCGGAAAAGCGACTTGGGCTCCGATGGCAGCCGGCAGGCCATAACCCATCGTTCCCAGTCCGCCAGAGGTGAGAAGGGTCCTCGGCTTGCGATATTTATAATACTGAGCAGCCCACATCTGATTCTGCCCCACTTCGGTGGTGACGATGGCTTCTCCTCCAGTCAACTCATCCACCTTCTCGATGACATACTGTGGTTTGATGAGATGCTCCTGCTGATAATTCATGTCGTAGATGGCTTTCCAGTTTTCGATCTGGCGATGCCATTTTTGAAGCCCCTCTTTGAAAGAATGGGCATCTTCCTTTTCGATCAAGGAGATAATTTTTGAAAGGATATGTTTACAGTCACCCACGATGGGGAGATCCACTCTCACATTCTTGCTAATGGAAGTGGGGTCGATATCGATATGGATGACCCTGGCCTGAGGGGCAAAGGATTCGAGTTTTCCAGTAACCCGGTCGTCGAACCGGGCTCCGACCGCTATGAGAAGATCGGACTCCATCACTGCCATATTGGCCTGGTAAGTCCCATGCATTCCGAGCATTCCAAGAGAAAGAGAATGATTTCCTGGAAAGCCTCCCAGCCCCATAAGTGTCATGGTCACAGGGAGGGAGAGTTTTTCTGCCAAGTGAAAAAGCTCTTTTGAGGCATTGGAGGAGATGATCCCGCCACCGACATAGAGGAGCGGTCTTTTCGATTTGAGGATCAGGTGGATCGCCCTCTGAATCTGACCGGGATGGCCCTCGAGCGTCGGCCGGTATCCACGGATGAAGACCTTTTCAGGATATTTAAACTCTGCTGAATCGATAAGAATATCTTTGGGAAGGTCGACGAGGACCGGTCCAGGTCTTCCGCTTCGGGCAATATAAAACGCTTCCTTAATGATTTGGTTTAAGTCTTTGATCTCTTTTACGAGGTAGTTGTGTTTAGTGCAAGGCCGGGTAATCCCAACAATGTCAGCCTCCTGAAAGGCATCGTTTCCGATCAGCGAAGTGGGAATCTGACCTGTCAGGATGACAATGGGAATCGAATCCATGTAGGCCGTGGCAATTCCAGTCACCGTGTTGGTGGCGCCCGGTCCAGAGGTGACCACAACGACTCCCACCTTACCAGAGGCACGGGCATAACCGTCTGCAGCATGAACAGCCGCCTGTTCATGGCGGACAAGAATCTGGTGGAATGGGGCGCTGACCAGTTCATCAAAGAGAGGGAGAACCGCCCCTCCAGGATAGTTGAAGAGGGTCTCCACCCCTTCCTTCTTCAAACACTCGACGATCATCTGAGAACCAGTCTTTTTCATCTACATAACCAATTGGAATGTTGGAATATTGGGTTTAAATCATGTAACGATTTTGAACCTTTATTCTTTTCCCCATTATTCCATTGTTCCATCATTCCATTTTTTTTATTATCGGTGTTTTCTTAAGATTTTTTCCATTTCGTCTTTATAGGCCAGTTTTTTCTTTTTGATGACCTTTATGTCCATCTCATCCTGAGGGGTGAGATAGGTCTTCTTCTCCAGCTCATCCAGTTGCCCGGCAAGTTCTGTATGAGCCTTTTTAATCTTTATAAACTCTTCATCTTCCCGCATCAGCCTCTCAATCAATTCTTCCTCTCTGGTCACGGTGTCCCCCCTGCAAAGAATTGAAACGTCAACTGGTTTATCTTGAAAAATTAATACATGAAGAGGCGGTTTGTCAAATGGGGTGTTTCTCCTGCCACTTGATCTCCGCTTCTGAAGGCCGGACATAGATGGGGGTGAATGTCTTCAGCTCCAGAACTTCTCCTTTACGAAGAAGCTCGCTTCCTAATCCCGCAACGGTCGAGCCATGAGGAAGATGGAGGGAAGGATTAGGAAAGAGGGCTAATGAGGAGAGGGATTCTCGAAGATAGTCCTCGTAAGTTTTTGTTCCGTCGCCAACAAAGATCGTCTTTTCTTTTATATTTTTAACGAGGTCTTCTGGCTTCATCGCCAGGTAGTCCGATCGTCTTTGAAGAAGGTTGGCTTCATCATAACGATAGAATGCGGTGTAGACCTCTCCCTTTCGAGCGTCAAGAATAGGACAGATGAGAAAGGGAGTGGGGGAGATCTGCGATGCAAGGACATCAATCGAGGATACCCCTGCTACGGGTTTTTGGGTGGCATAGGCCAATCCTTTGATTGTGCTTATACCGATTCTCAATCCTGTAAACGAACCCGGGCCAAGGGAGATCGCCCATCCATTGAGATCTTGCATCGGACATCGGGATTCCCTGAGGAGATCGTTGATGATTTCAAGGAGCCTTTCGGAGTGGGTGATTGGGATGTTGAGAAGGTATTCTGAGATGATTCCTCTTTGATCAATCAGCCCAATGCTTCCACAGGAGGTTGAGGTGTCGATACCGAGAACCTTCATTTTTAAATTCCTTGGGGTTATATTCCCCGCTGCTTGCGGCGAATTCGACATACCGGCGAAAGCCGGTATCCAGAAAACCCGCCTGGATTCACCCGCATCAAGTGCGGGGCAGGCTAAATCAAGCACGGAATGACGGCAAAGAAGAGAAGGTGATACCCCGCTGCTCGCGGTGGGTAGTTCATTTCCAATAATTAAAAGCCAAGTCCTCCTTCTGGAGTGATGATGCGGATCAGGTCATTGTAAAAGGCAAAGAGCATCAGGAGAATGATGAGCCCGAGACCGATCTGTTGTGCGATCTCCATCTTCTTGATGCTGATGGGCCTCTTCAGAACTGCTTCCAAGGCCAGAAATATAAAGTGGCCTCCATCGAGGATAGGGATGGGGAAAAGGTTGATAACTCCGAGATTGATGCTGAGGATCGCCATAAAAAGCACCAAACTCAACACCCCTCTCCTCGCTTGTTCACCGGCCATCTGGGCGATCAGGATAGGTCCACCAATCGTCTTGGCTGGGATGACTCTCTGGATCAGTTTGATGATCCCTACCACAGTCAATTCAATTCCCTGATAGGTCTGAATAAAACCCTTTCCAATGGCCACCAGAGGATTGACCTTCTCAACGAGAAATTCCCCTGAATGGGTGATACCGATGACATAGGTCGATACTTCTTCTCCGAAAAGATTTTTGACTGAAGAAGATTTTGGTGTGACCTTAACATCGAGGGTTTCGTCATCTCGCTTTACTTGAAGTGTCAATTCCTTTCCTTGGCTATTCCGAATGATTCGCGAGAGGTCCTCCCATTTCTTAACCTCCTTTCCGTCGATGGAAAGTATAAGATCTCCCTTTTTCAGACCTGCCGCCTCTGCAGGAAGACCGGGATTGACCTCTCCAACCTTAGGGAGAGAGTAGGGGATACCAAAGAGGTTGATCGTTGAGAAGAGCACGATGGCGAGAAAGAAGTTGAAAAAGGGACCAGCTCCGATGATCAATGCCCGTTTCCATACGGGCTGGTTTGAGAAGGAGCGACTGAGCAACTCCTCTTTAACCTCCTCCTCGGGATTCTCACCGATCAGCTTAACAAAGCCTCCTAATGGAACCGCAGCGATCTGATACTGGGTCTCTCCGATCTTTTTCCCGATGATTTTGGGCCCGAAACCGAGCGAAAAAGTGAGGACGCCTACGCCCAGTTTCTTAGCCAATAGAAAATGTCCCAGTTCATGGACGAAGACAAGAATTCCGAGAACAATGACGGTTGAGATAATCGTGGTCAGCACGGTTTTTTCCCTTCTATGATCAGTTTGGCCTTTTCCCTGGCCCATTGATCGGTTTTTAGTATATCTTCAATCGTACGAACGGTCTTGACCTCATGCTCCTCCATCACCCTCTGGATG
>VGSD01000062.1 GCA_016875155.1 Deltaproteobacteria bacterium
CGGTTTCAGAAAAAAATCAGATTAGAGGAGGGCTAAATATGGTCTGGATTGGAGTTGCTGGGCTAACGGGATTGGTTGCGTTATTCTTCGTTCTCTTCACGGCCAAAAAGGTGATGAAACAGGACCCCGGAACACCTCAGATGGTTGCCATTTCTGAGGCGGTCCATGAAGGGGCAATGGCTTTCTTAAAAAGGGAGTATAAAGCCATCACCATCTTTGCGGTTATTGTGGCTATTCTTTTGGCCATTGGGTTGAAAGGCCAGGGATGGCATTTCTCCGTCTTTACCGCGTTTTCTTACCTAGTAGGGGCGGCTTGCTCTCTGGTGGCGGGTTATGTGGGATTGAGCATTGCCACAAGGGCTAATGCCCGAACCGCCCAAGGTGCCACCAAGGGATTTAATCAGGCCCTCTCAGTCGCCTTTCCGGGAGGGGCTGTGATGGGAATGACTGTCGTGGGGTTGGGGCTTCTGGTCTTCTCAATCGTCTTTATCGTTCTTGGGAGTCTGGCTCCCGGCGGAATCATCGAAAAGATGACCGAAGCAGCAGGCATTATCGCCGGTTTCAGCATGGGCGCCAGTTCAGTCGCCCTCTTTGCAAGAGTGGGGGGAGGGATCTATACCAAAGCCGCGGATGTGGGCGCTGACCTTGTAGGAAAGGTTGAAGCGGGTATTCCGGAGGATGATCCGAGAAATCCAGCTACGATTGCCGATAACGTCGGCGATAATGTCGGCGATGTGGCAGGAATGGGGGCAGATCTTTATGAATCCTATATCGGCTCCCTTCTCTCCGGAGTCATTATCGCAGTGACAACACTCCCCACACCTGAGCTAAAATTCAAGGGAGTCATTCTCTGTTTTATCCTCTATGCGATCGGGATCATCGCCTCAATTATTGGAGTCTTCTTTGTGCGAACGGATGAGAAGTCGGATCCGAGAAAGGCGCTCAACAAAGGAACCTACTCCAGCTCCGTCTTCTACTCGATCGGCGCACTGATTCTGGTCTGGGCGATGTTTGAAGGAAATCTTTTGTACTTCCTGGCGACCTTCTCGGGCATTGTGTCTGGAATGGTGATCGGATATACCGCCTTCTATTACACTTCTGGGAAATCGGTTCAGGCGTTAGCCAAAGCAAGTGTCACGGGTTCGGCTACGACGATTATCCACGGATTTGCGCTGAGCTGCCGGAGCACCATTATCCCTCTGGTGGTCATTGCGATTGCCATCCTGATCTCTTTCAAACTTGCCGGCTTTTTCGGCATCGCTCTTTCAGCCATTGGTATGCTGGCTATCACAGGGATGGTTGTCTCTGTGGATGCCTATGGACCCATTGCGGATAATTCCGGAGGCATTGCCGAGATGGCACATATGGGTAAAGATATACGGAAAATTACCGACTCTCTGGATGCTGCTGGAAATACAACCGCAGCCATTGGAAAGGGTTTTGCCATCGGATCGGCTGCACTAACCGCCCTGGCCCTTTTTCTATCCTATACGCAAGTGATGGGTCTTTCTGCAATTGACATCATGAGCGAAGGGGGAGGATATAAGATCGTGGCCGGCGTTTTCATTGGCGCCGTCATCCCCTACTACTTCGGGGGAGCGACGATGATGGCTGTAGGAAGGGCGGCCTTCAATGTGGTGGAAGAGGTGAGAAGACAGTTCAGGGAAATTAAGGGATTGATGGAAGGTACGGCACGTGCCGAATATGCGCGTTGCGTTGACATCACCACCGCTGGTGCGCTGAAGGAAATGGTTGCCCCTGGCGTGATGGCCGTAGCCATTCCTATCGTCTTAGGAAGCATTTTAGGACCGGAGGCCTTAGCAGGGATGCTGTTAGGGTCCCTTGCAACCGGTGTTCCCCTTGCACTCCAGATGGCCAATGCCGGAGGGGCCTGGGATAATGCGAAGAAATGGATTGAAGAAGGAAACTTAGGGGGGAAAGGGTCGGATACGCACAAGGCGGCTGTTGTGGGAGATACCGTGGGTGATCCTTTCAAAGATACCGCTGGTCCTTCGATGAACATCTTGTTAAAATTGATGACCGTAGTCTCACTGGTCTTCGGTCCGATGATCCTTGCCATCCACCAATGGCTTGTGTCACTCTTCTAACACAAAAAAAGGTTAAGGTTGAGGTTAAGTTTAAATATTTCCCTCAACCTTGACCTCAGCCTTAACCTTCTATTCTCCTTTTTCGATCTCCATGAAAATCTTTCCGTGGTGAAAAATCCTCACCCCACCGGTTTCTTCAGATACAACGATAGCCAATGCATCGGTCAGACGTGTAATCCCAGCGGCAGCCCGATGGCGACTTCCCAGACCTAATGGGATTTCGATATTCTCTCCAGACGCGTCAAGGTGGCGACCAGCCGCAAGGATGACTCCGTCTTCACGAAAGATAAAGGCCCCATCGATGGAAGAAAATTCCTTAACAGTTTGCTTCAGACGATGATCGAGGATATTTCTCTCTTCCTCCGGATACCCTTGAAAGGGATTGATGACCATGGGATGAGAGAATTTAAGGACCTCATCATGTCGGCCAAGAACAAAGATGGTTCCAACAGACTTTCTTCCTTCTTTCCCTTCAGCGGAGATTTCCAGGGCGAGGCTCAGGACGGTTTCAAAGACTTCCGGCCTCACAATTTCCGAGATCACCGGAAGATCGGAGGAGGAGAGGAGTTCAAACTCCTTTCCAAATTCAAGGATGAGGAGATTATCAAGAACTTTGGATTGAGGCATTCCAGAAAGGCAGACCCATTTGTCTCCTTTTTGAACGAGCCCTTTTGAGAGGGCTTGGATGATGGCCATCTTGACTTGGTTGATCCGACCGAGAGGAAGGTCGGGGATTCGAAGTACTTTATCAAAGATGGTGAGGGCTTCCTGAAACGAGATTTCATCTTTAATGGCAAGAATAAAATCAACTTGTTTCTCCTGCCCGATCTTAGCCAGATTCTCATAATCTTCAATCAGGTCTGCATAAAGAAGTACTCCCTTTGATTTTGTCTTTTTTGCAGTCGTACAGGCTATCTCCACCATCAGGCGATTCTGTTGTTTCACGATTTCCTCCCAGTCCTTTTTTTCCGAAAGCTGACTATTCGTGAAGGGCTTTATTTTCTTCTCTTTTTATTATACAAATATTGAAGAAGAAATCCATCTAAAAATTAAAAAGTCAATTAGTCACATCGTCAGATAGTCATTTCGTCATCGGACTATTAGTCTACAAGACCATGAGACTAAGCGACTATGTGAAGGGGTGTGAATGGGATTTCGGTGTGGCATTGTTGGGCTTCCCAATGTGGGGAAATCGACCATCTTTAATGCCCTGACTGCGGCCGGAGCAGAAGTAGCGAGTTATCGCTTCTGCACCATTCAGCCCAATCTGGGCATTGTCCCTGTTCCAGATAAGAGGCTCGAAGAACTGGCCAGACGGATTCATCCTCAAAAAGTTACCCCTACCACACTTGAATTCTTCGACATTGCCGGATTGGTAAAGGGAGCGAGCAAAGGAGAGGGGCTCGGGAATCAGTTCCTGGATCATATCCGGAATGTAGATGCCATCGCTCACACGGTTCGGTGCTTTGAAAACAGGAATGTGGCCCACGATTTCGGTTCAATCGATCCGGTAAGAGACATTGAGGTGGTCAATACCGAGCTGATTCTGGCAGATCTTCAAACCCTTGAGAAGAAGATGGCCAAGGTGGAGAAACTTCACCGGGTCGGAGCCAAAGAGACTGCTTTAGAATTAGAGGTGTACCATGTGGTCCAGACTGTGCTCAACAAAGGCCAAATTGCAGGAAGCCTCCATTTTACGAGAGAACAAAAGGCCATCTTCGAGGACCTCCACCTTCTGACTTCAAAACCTGTCTTCTATGTGGCCAATGTGGATCAGGGAGAACTGAAGGGTGAAGGGGCCTGTTTGAAAGTGATCCTGGACTGGGCAGAGAGAGAGAAATTGAAGGTGGTGATCATCTGCGGTGATCTGGAAGCCGAAATCTCGGAATTGAAAGAGGACGAGAGAGAAGAATTCAGGAGGGAATTAGGTTTGGAGGGATCGAGTCTGGAAAGATTAATACGAGTGGGTTATGAAGTTCTTGATCTGGTCACCTTTTACACAACGGTCAGTTCCGAACTCAGGGCGTGGACTGTCACCCAAGGCTTACCCGCTCCCAGAGCTGCAGGAAAGATTCACACTGATATGGAGCGGGGATTCATAAGGGCCGAGGTGACCTCCTTTGAAGATTTTATTGCTTGTGGCTCCGAGCATCTGGCAAAAGAAAAAGGTCTTCTCCGCTCGGAAGGGAAGGATTATCTCGTCCGAGATGGGGATATCATCCATTTTAGGTTTCATGTATAATTGTAGGGAATCAGGTTACCAGGAAATCAGGGAGCAGGATACCAGGTTATCAGGATATCAGGAAAATTGAAGATATTTTTAAACCTGATAATCGGATGTCCTGATATCCACAATCTGATAACCTGATATTCCGATATCCGCTTTTCAGATTTGCTAAGGGCCAGATAATATGAAAACCCTTCGTTATTTATTCCATATGATTCCCGTCCTATGGTCTTTCTTGACGGACACGGTTTTTAAAAGCCTTTCCAGAGAACAAAACCATCTCCATTATCTCTTTGGAAAAGCCAACGCCTATGACCAGACCGACCTGGTAGATCGGTCCATCCGGATCTATCAGGAGATATTAAAGAAAGAACCTCATTCCGTACCCGTCTTCATGAATCTCGGTGGACTCTGCTTCCGAAGAGGGATGTTCGAAAGTGCCATCCCTTATTATGAGAAGGTGGTTCGACTTAACCCGAAACATTATCAGGGACATTACTGGTTGGCAGCCTGTTACTGGAAATTAGGGCGATATTATGCGGCCATCAACACCCTGGAGGAGGTCATTGAATTTCTTCCAACCTTTAAAGATGCCCTGAACTTGATGGGCGATTGCTATGAGAGGGTGGGGGAGGGGGCAAAGGCAGAGCATTACTATTTAAAGGCGATCAGCGCCGACCCGGAAGGACGGGTCATCCATGGAGGGATTCTGAATAGGTCAATGCACGAAAAGAGGAGAGAAGAAAGGATAAGACATTAATAGATAGGCGCTCCATCCCTTGGATGGGATGCCTCAATCCTCTCTTTTTTTCTGCATCTTTTTCTTCGCCGAAAGATATTTTTCCTCATCGATAATCCGGGGGGATATCCCCTGGAATCCTCCAAGATTTGGGTCAGGAGGTAGAAGAATCCAGGCAATCCCAAAATCTTTATCCACCTTAACGACCTTGTCTTCCGGTTGAAGCTTCTTCATAAGGAAAATAACGAATTATACGAATGATAGCGAATCGGACGAATTTCTATTGTCATTCTGAACTTAATACACACACATTTAATTCATAGGAAGTGACCCCTCACCCCCGCCCTCTCCCCTCCAAGGGGAGAGGGGAAGGGTGAGGGGTAATATTAATTATGATTAGCATTATTGATGATTCCATTTCAAGAGACCATTGATTTGGTTGGAGGGCCAGACTCGTAAAGCATGGATCCGGGAAGCCGTTTTCAACAGATTCGACGGGTCCTGATTTATACCTTCCTTCTCAACTGGGGGGTTGCAGGGGCAAAGTTGGTCTATGGTTGGCTCATTCAGTCTGCTAGCATGAAAGCCGATGGGTTTCATTCTTTTGCTGACGGATCCTCAAACATCATCGGCTTGATCGGCATCTGGGTGGCTTCTCGCCCCATTGATCATAACCATCCTTATGGTCATAAAAAATTTGAAACTCTCACCTCAGTGGCCATCTCCGTCCTCCTCTTTCTCGTTTGTTTCAACGTGATCAGGGAAGGGATCAGTCGTTTTCTCAATCCTGTGACCCCTGAGGTCAACCTTAACGCTTTTCTGGTGATGTTCATCACCCTGGCCATCAATACGATCGTCATGGTCTACGAAAAGAAAAAAGGAAGGGAATTAAGGAGTGATGTCCTTATTTCTGATGCACTCCATACCCGTGCGGATATCCTAACTTCTATCTCAGTGATCATCACCTTGATCGCCATCAAACTGGGTTATCCCGTCGTCGATTCCATAGCTTCTTTGGTCATCGCCCTCTTCATTGGATATGCGGCTGTTGAAATCTTGAGAGAGAGCACTCGGGTTCTCAGTGATGGAACAGCCATTCCCATCCGGGAGATCGAGAGGGTTGTCCTTGCCATTAAGGGGGTTCAGAAATGCCATCAAATCCGGAGCAGAGGTCGGGCGGATGACATCCATATCGATCTCCATGTCCTGGTTGATCGGGAGATGGATGTCCACAAGGCCCATCACCTATCTTATGCCATCGAGAATAAAATCAAGAGGGATTTCCCAGGGGTGACCGATGTGGTGGTCCACATTGAGCCTGTGGGAGAAGAGAAAGGAAAGAATAAAAAAGACGGGCCTGAACCTTCGGCTCAAACCCGCCTTTAACCATCATTTTACATTGACTACTCTTTTTTGCTTCCCTCCGAAGTTGTTGTATCCTCCTTCCCGACGTCCAATTTCGATTTAATCTCACTGATGAAATAGAGAAGGGCGCCTGCACCGATCAGGATGAGAAGGATAGGGAGAATTCCTTTAAAGACACCAACGAACATCGGCCACCAACAGATCAGGAGGAGTATCCCCAGGATGGTGATTACCACCCCGACAATGATTCCGATCACATTCGACATGACCCTCACCTCCTTTATATCAAAAAACGGATGACGCGAAAATTATCAAATCATAAACGAGAAGTCAACGATTTTTAGGTCACAACTCACTCCAACTCACTCTTGCAATCATTTGAGAGGGCTGTTAAATTGGAAATGTTTAGTCCACAGTGAAAACAGAATGGGAGGTAAAAATGGCGGTTCAAATGAAAGGAAAGTCATTGGCGGCTCTGAATGATCTGACAAGAGAAGAGATCGAACAGATTCTGAAGACATCGGAGTTGCTGAAGCTTCAACTCATCCGGGGGCAAGAACATCCTGTGCTCAAGGGAAAGACCCTGGCTATGATCTTTGAGAAACCCTCTACACGGACACGCGTCTCTTTTGAAGTGGGTATGTGGCAACTTGGGGGGTATGCCCTCTATTTGAGTTCGAATGATCTTCAGTTAGGTCGCGGGGAAAGCATTGGGGATACAGCCCGGACGATTTCCCGTTATTCTAATGGGATTATGGCAAGGGTTTTTGCCCATCAGACGATTCTCGATCTCATCCGGTATTCTTCCGTTCCTGTGATCAACGGACTTTCAGATTTCTCCCATCCCTGTCAGGGACTCGCTGATCTGTTTACGGTCTATGAGAAGAAGGGGCGGCTTGAAGGTTTGAGACTGGCCTATGTTGGAGACGGCAACAATGTTGCCCATTCCCTGATCGAAGGCTGCTCAAAGATGGGGACGAATATCATCCTCGCCTGCCCAAAAGGATATGAACCCGATTCGAAAGTAGTTGGACAGGGAAAGAAGGAAGCAAAAAAAAACGGATCGGAAGTGAAGGTGACAAATGACCCAAAGGAAGCAATCAAGGGTGCAGATGTCATCTATACCGATGTCTGGACCAGTATGGGCCAAGAGAAAGAAAAGGGGGAGAGGATCAAGATTTTAAAACCATATCAGATTAATTCAAAAATGGTCAAAGGCGCTAAGGATGACTATATTTTCATGCACTGTTTACCTGCCCATCGAGGAGAAGAAGTGACCGATGAGGTGGCCGACTCGCAAAACAGTGTCATTTTCGACCAGGCGGAAAACCGGCTCCATACGCAGAAGGCATTGATGGCGCTGGTGATGTAACCCCCCCTCCCTCTCCTTAGAGGAGAGAGGGTAAGTCTGTCTACCGGTAGGCAGGGGTGGGGGGACGGGATGAGTATAAACCTACAAAAGATGAGGCGTGAGCAGTATGGAAAAGAAATATGACATCCTGATTCAAAAAGGGTTGGTGGTTACAGGTTCGGGCATTCGTAAGGCTGATGTTGCAATCAAAGGAGAGAAGATTGTCAGGGTCGAACCCGGATTGAAAAAAGAGGAGGCAGAAAGAATCATTGACGCCTCTGGAAAGTTCGTCATGCCTGGAGTGATCGACGCCCATGTCCATCCTGTCTATGAGGATGACATGGGAGGCTCCTCGTTAACAGCAGTCCATGGTGGTGTGACCACCCTCATCCATTTTGCCTATGCAAAACCCGGTATGAAACTGATCGACACAGTCAAACAGTATCAGGAAGAGGGTATAAAAAAATCGTATCTCGATTTTGGGGTCCATGGAACCTTGTTCGATCCCGCCTCACAGATCAAAGAAATGCCAGGAGCGTTTGATCTCGGTGTTTCTTCATTCAAGATGTTTATGGCCTACGCCAAACTGAAATGGATGACTGATGATTACCATCTTGCTAAAGCCATGGATTTGATCGCAGAGTGCGGGGGCATGGCCATGGTTCATGCAGAGAATGGCCTTGTGACAGACTACTTCGAGGACCGATCCTTGAAAAGAGGGGAAGATCAGAAGGTGGTTTTTCTGAAAACGAGGCCCGATTATCTTGAGGCAGAGGCAATTTTCAGAGCCATCTCCATTGCGGCAGTCACTCGCTGTCCCCTCTATGTTGTCCATCTGAGTACTGCGAGAGGTGTGATTCCTCTTCAACAGGCAAGGGCAGAGGGCCAAACCGTCTATGTTGAGACCTGTCCCCAATATCTGACCATGACCGATGCCAAACTTCAGAAGGTAGGTCCACTGGCAAAGATAGGTCCTCCTCTTCGAACGGAGAAGGACCGGCTTGCCCTCTGGGAAGCCATACAGAAAGGGATCATCGACACTGTGGCAAGCGATCATGCGCCAAAGGCTAAGAAGATCGAGGATCCTTTTTTTGAAGCTCCCTATGGCTCTCCTCAATCAGAGACAATGCTAACTGTAACTTACGATGAAGGGGTCAATAAAGGGAGAATTAAACCCACTAAGTTAGTCCAATTATTTTCAGAGAACCCTGCGAAGATCTTCGGCCTTTACCCGAAAAAAGGCTCCATTCAAAAGGGATCTGATGCTGACCTTCTTTTTTTCGACCCGAAACAGGCTTACACTATCCAGCATCAAACCCAACACTCCGGAGCCCCTTATACGCTATATGAAGGGAGAAGGTGCAAAGGGAAACCAACACTTGTGATGCAGAGAGGGAGAATATTGGTTGAGGATGGAGAGATAAAAGGAAGACCCGGCGGGGGGAAGTTTTTGCCGACAAAAATCGCAAAGGTCAAATTATAATTTCAAAGTTCAAACGCCAAAGGAATGTCAAATTACAAAATAGGATTCTGAAACGAGTTCAGAATGACATTTTTGTCATGCCGAATTTATTTCGGCATCTCATTTCAGATTTGACATTATTCACTAGGAGGGGAAATGGATACTCTCAAAGGAAAAGACATTCTCCATGGGAATCAGTTTACAAAGAAAGATGTTGAAACCATTCTAAAGGTGGCTTCAGAGTTTGAAAAGGAGCTGAAGAAGAAAGATAGCCTCTCCCTGTTAAACGGAAAAATCTTGGCCACGCTTTTCTTTGAACCCAGCACACGCACACGGCTCTCTTTCGAGGCGGCCATGCAGAGGCTGGGAGGTGGAGTCATCAGCATGGGATCAGTGGAGAGCTCTTCTGTGGCAAAGGGGGAAACTCTGGCTGATACAGCTCGGACCGTGGCTCAGTATGCGGATGTCATTGTTTTACGCCATCCACGCTTGGGATCAGCAAAAGAAGCTGCGGATGCCGTCCCGATTCCGGTGATCAATGCCGGAGATGGAGCCGGACAGCATCCCACACAGGCCCTGCTCGATGTGTACACCATCCAAAAAGAGATAGGTTTCCTTAAAAACCTGACCATTTCTCTCGTAGGGGATCTGAAGTATGGGAGGACAGTCCATGCCCTGGTTGAGCTGTTATCCCTATTCAAGGCGCGAATCTTTTTGGTTTCCCCGAATCTCCTGAGAATGCCCGAAGAGATAACCTCCGGTTTGAAGGGGAAGGGGATCGAGGTCATCGAAACCGAAGACATGGCTGAGGCAGCCAAGGCAAGTAGTATCCTCTATATGACGCGAATTCAGAAAGAGAGATTTACCGACCTTTCCGAATATGAAAGGCTTAAAGGAAGTTTCATCCTTAACGAAGCCTTTCTTAACAATTTAAAGAGAAAAATTATCATTCTTCATCCCCTTCCAAGGGTTGACGAGATTCATACTGATGTAGACGCTTATCCTGGAGCCGCCTATTTCCGGCAGATGAGAAATGGAGTTTTTGTGAGAATGGCGTTGCTTGCCATGATTTTCGGCAAAAAATGAACACAAGATTGAGGTCCATCACGCTACTCTTTTTGAAATCAAACAGTATCTAAAAGACGACCACTTCAAACCCGGTTCAATGAAGCCTAAAATCGAGACGATCATCGAGTTTCTTGAAAGCGGCGGCCAGAAAGCCATTATCACCTCACCT
>VGSD01000063.1 GCA_016875155.1 Deltaproteobacteria bacterium
GTCCTGCTCCCGTGTTTCATGTTCTTAAGGGGAGTCCGGTACAAGAATTTTACAGTCATCCGGGCAGCGGCGATCCTGTCGATGCTTGGAATTATCATCAACCGGCTCAATATCTCTGTCATCGCCTATAAATGGTACGTGCCATGGAGTCAGAGATACTTTCCCTCCTGGATGGAAATTGTGATCACCATGGCCATTATCCTGACCGAAGTGTGGGTTTTCAGGTGGATCGTGAACCGGATGCCTGTAATCCAAGAGTCACCAGAATGGGCAAGAGAAAAAAATACTCACGAAGAGAGTTTAACCCTCAGAAAGGAGGCTCCCCAATGGAAGGCTTCAGCTATGTAGACATCTTTGCCACCAAACACATTGAGTATCTGCTGGTGATCGGTTTTCTGCTGCTCTTCATCCCCTTCTGGAGGTTATTGAACCGACCTGCAAAAGCCATCTTTGAGGTGGCCGAAAGGGTGATCCCTGCCATCAGTGAATGGTTCAGACTTCCGGAAGAGCGTTATTATCATCTTGGGCACAGTTGGGCTACCCCCGAAGCGAATCAACAAACGGTGAAGATTGGCATCAACGATTTTGCCCAAAAGCTTGTAGGAGGAATTAATGGGGTTCAGGTCCCCGCCGTCGGCTCAACCCTCCGGCAAGGGGATCGAGGATGGACCTTAAAGGTCGATTCGAAAACGATTGATATGCTTTCGCCGGTTGGTGGGAGAGTGGTCGCTATCAATGAGAAGGTGATCCATTCCCCGGGTGCGATTAATAAGGACCCTTACCAAAACTGGCTGATGGAAGTGGAAGCGCCCAAATTTTCTGTGGATAAGAGGCAATTGCTTTCAGGAAGCCTGGCCAAGAAATGGATGGAAGATGTGAGAGAAAGCCTCTTATCCAGAATGAATTACAACCTGGGCCTGGTCTATCAAGATGGTGGTTTGCTCGTGGATGGCATGGCAAGAAGTTTAGACCGAGAAAAATGGGATGAAATCGTGAAAGACTATTTTCTGGTTACCGAAAAATGAAGCCTGAAGGGAGGATGGGCAAAAAATGAACAACTCCCCAAAGAAAGAAGGATACCCGCTCATCCCAGCTCAATCAGTCAAATGCATTTGGATGACAGCCGGTTTCATCTCTTATAAACTCTGCAAATATGATTTGCAGTGTGAGAAATGTCCTCTCGATTGGGAACTCAGGAATCTTTCTCCGACTCCCTCCTGTGATTCAGATGCCCCTCCTCTGGAGGGGCATCTGAGAACCGGAGAGATCGCCCCGCTCCCTCTGTCGGAAAAGGAGACTCAAGAGGAGGAGGCAAGAGAGGAACTTCAGCGTTGCTCTTTTAAAAATGTACCCCGGTAAGCAAAGGGTTGGCATGACCATTTAGGATGGGGAGATTGCCATTAAACATATTAAACCATTCATCGGTCCGTAACCATATCTTCGGCTGGTCAACACTTTTCTTACCCTCCCCTCCTTTAGATCACCCAATCCAATTTTTTACATTGATGCTCATCTAAGAATATGGTAAAAGAAATCAAATGGCAGGGGTTCGTTAAGGGCCCTTTGCCTGATCTGAGAGCCCTTCAGGAGGAAGGCTAGGATGAAAGATAGGGCAAAAAAAAAGTTTTTAAAAAAAATCTTGGTCATGCTGGAGGGTGTGAGCTTCAGGAGTTTGAGCTTCAAACTTTACTTTCTTCTGGCCATCCTGCTCATCATCTCCTTTGCCGGAATCATGTATTTCAATATCACCTCCTACACCCGGCATATTAATGAGAGCATCATGCACAGCGCTATTCAGGCCAGTGACCTGATCAAAGGCTCTGCCCGATACAGCATGTTGAAGAATGACAGGGAACATCTGCAGAATACCATGTCCACCATCGGCAAGGAAGTAGGGGTAGAGGGGGTTCGAATTTATAATAAGCCGGGGCAAATTTCCTTTTCGGACGACTTAACCGAAGTTGGCACTACGGTAGACATCGATGCGGAACAATGTGTTGTCTGCCATCAAAATGTCCCTCCGCTGGAACATCTGAATACCCAGAATCGAATCCGCGTCTTTACCTCTCCGAAAGGATACCGGGTGCTGGGCCTGATCAACCCGATCCAGAATGAACCTGAATGTTTCAACGCGCCCTGCCATGGTCATTCTCCCAAAGACAAGCTTCTGGGCCTTCTGGATGTGAAGTTATCCTTAAAGTCTGTGGATGAGGAGACCCAGAGAACTAGGGCGCAGATGGTTCTCTATTCGAGCATCATGATTATCATCACGGCTCTGTTATTCGCGGGGTTTGTTTATAAACTGGTCCATGTCCCTGTTCGAAAGCTTGCCAAGGGAACAAGGGAAGTGGCCAATTTGAATCTTGACTATTCCATTGATTTTACCTCAAAAGATGAGATGGGGGAACTGGCTCAATCGTTTAACCGGATGACCACGCAACTGAAGTCGGCCAATGAAGCAAACCAGGAATGGTCTGCGATCCTGGAAAGAAAGGTCCAAGAGAAGACCGAAGAGCTGAACAAAGCCCATGCCCATCTTGTCCTGGTGGAAAAGATTGCCTCTCTCGGGAAGCTTTCTGCGATTGTCGCCCACGAGATCAATAACCCTTTGTCCGGAATTCTCACCTATGCCAGTTTATGTTTGAAGATCATCCAGAATCCTTCCTCTTCTTCGGGAGAATCTGTCACCAAATATATGACGGTGATCCGGGATGAGGCCAGGCGGTGTGGCGAGATCGTCAAGAACCTGTTGGTTTTTGCCAAAAAGGATTTTGGGAAATGGACGGAAGAGAGTCTCCACAAAATCATTCATAACAGCGTCCAACTGGTTAAGCATAATATGGATTTAAAAGAGATCTCCCTAGTTCAGGAACTGGCGGAAGGGGATGACCTCATGTTTTGTGATTCGAGCGGGATCCAACAGATCTTCGTCGCTCTGTTTATCAATGCCATTGAGGCGATGTCCAAGGGGGGGAAATTAACGGTCAAAACAAGATTTTTGGACAACGGTCAGGTCCAGATCGTGATTTCGGACACAGGTTCCGGAATTCCTGAGGAGATGCTCCCCAGGATTTTTGAGCCCTTCTTTTCCACGAAAGAGTCCACTGGATTGGGTTTGGCGGTCGTCTATCGGATCATTGAGCAACACGAGGGTAAGGTCAAAGTGGCATCGAAACCCAACGAGGGAACGACTTTTACGATTCACCTGCCCAGGTCGCCCTATAAAATTGAGGAGAGGCTGGGCAGCCCTGTCAACAACCATGAGACCCAGAGTTGAGGAGGAAAGAGATGGACCACCAGAAGGTTAGGATTTTAATCGTTGATGACGAGTTTTCGGTAAGGGATTCCTTATATAACTGGTTTAAGGTTGAAGGATACCATGTCGATACGGCCGAGAATGGGACAGAGGCTTTGAGAAAGTTGCAGGAAGGCCCATGGGACATCGCCCTGCTGGACATCAAGATGCCAGGAATGGATGGGATCGAACTTCAGAAACATATTAAAAGGATCGATAAGACGATGGTCATCATCTTCATTACGGCCTATGCGACCGTGGATACAGCCGTGGAGGCGATGAAAGATGGAGCCTTCGATTATATTTCCAAACCCGTTGATCCGGACAAACTATCGGTTTTGATCCGCAATGCAGTCAACCACCGGAGGCTGGTTGCTGAGAATATCCAACTGAAACAGAAAGTGGAGGAACTATCCTTGCAGGATGAGATTATGGGGGAAAGCCCCCAGATTAAAAAAATACAGGAGATGATCGAAGTCGTTGCTCAAACCGATGCCACGGTATTGATCCGCGGGGAAAGCGGAACAGGAAAAGAACTGGTGGCTCAGGCCATCCATGCGAAGAGCAATCGGAGGTATTTCCCCATCATTTCCATCAACTGTGGGTCCCTGGCCGAAGGGATTCTGGAAAGTGAGCTTTTCGGACACGAAAAGGGAGCCTTTACCGGAGCCCAGTACAAAAGAAAAGGAAAACTGGAGATGGCCAATGGGGGTACGATCTTTTTTGATGAAATCGGAAATATTTCACCAAAGATGCAGATGGATCTGCTCCGGGTCATTGAAACCAAACAGTTCACTCCCATCGGGAGCAATAAAGTCATCAATGTGGATTTCCGGGTCATTGCCGCAACGAATACCGATCTTGAAAAGGCAGTGGCGGAGAAGAATTTTCGGGAAGATTTCTATTACCGCCTCAATGTCTTTTCGATTCCCATTCCCCCTCTTCGGGAAAGGACCGCGGATACCCCCCTTCTGGCTCGCTATTTTCTTGAAAAGTATGCCAAATCGATGAACAAAAAAGTGACGGAGATCTCTCCAGAGGCGATGAAGGTGTTAACCCAGTATGACTGGCCTGGGAATATCCGAGAGTTGAGAAATACCATTGAGAGGGCTCTCGTTGTCGTGGGAAAGAAAAACCGCATTGAACCGGAAGATTTAAATCTCCATGCCCTTTCGAAACAAGATTCCACGGAGACCGATAGCCTGGAGGATTTGGAGAGAGTTCATATCCAACGAATATTAGAGAAAAACGATGGGAACATTTCGAAATCCGCCGAGATGCTAAAAATCGACAGGGTCACCCTTTACAACAAAATCAAAAAATATAATTTACAGAGATAACTCGTCCACCCATGTCTTATATCGATATCGTTCCCATTGGCAGGATTGAGGAGACCACCCTCATCTCTCTCAAACACAACCTTATTAAAGCATTCAAAATCCAGACCCGGATCCGTAACTGCCCCATTGACGCTTCCGCTGTCTATGATCCCATCCGAAACCAGTATAACTCCAGCGGTCTGCTGGTTCAGTTGATCAAAGATATTCCTTCGGGAACGTTGAAAATCCTCGGGGTCACAGAACTGGACCTGTTCATCCCCATCTTCACCTTTCTCTTTGGGGAGGCGCAACTGAATGGACCGGGGGCTCTCGTCTCTGCCCATCGCCTTCATAACCCATTTTATGGCATCCCTGAGGATGAAGGTCTATTTGAAAATCGCCTTCTGAAAGAGAGCATCCATGAATTAGGCCACGCCTTTGGTCTGATTCACTGTTTCAATTTAAGGTGTGTGATGAACACCTCCACCTATGTCGAAGAGATTGACCAGAAGTCTTCTAACTTCTGCAGGGCCTGCGAACAAGGGATCCTTCACTGGAAAAATGAGCATCTCACGGATTGAGAACCTTTCCAGCAACCAGGCTTCCACCTGATGCCTCATTAATAAATGTTACCCGAGAGAAATGAAGAGAGAGGTATCGTGACCATAGGTTTTTGGGAACGTAAGATTCTAAAAATGGTATTAAGCTTATCCTCCATCACTCTCCTTAGCCTAAAAGGGTTAAGCGTTTCAAACTGTTCTTTAAGAGAGCGTTTCACCGAAGCTAAGACATCGGAGGATTCTAAGACCCTTTGATAAGGAGTCTTAGGTTGATCATAGCGCTTTATAGCCTTTCCATCCACTAATTTTTTCTCTATCAGCTTCACGGAGGGCAAGAAGAAGTTATGATACAACCGCCATTCTTGGGTGTATAAGTCATTCATGAGTCCGACCAGGACGCGTTTATCGAATCGATGGTATCCAAACCACTGCCTCACATGGGTCCAGTTCTTCTGCTCCACATGGGCGTTATCGTCCTTATGATAGGGTCTGCTTCGGGTAAACTGTATAGGCTTGTTTCTTTGGTTAAAGTGCCTCATCAGATGCCAATTGAGGAACTCCGCGCCGTTATCACAGTCAAAGCCAAGCAGAGGGAAAGGCAGGGAGTCTTCGATCTGCTGGATTTGTCGAAGGACTTCTTCTTCCCCTTTGCCCCAGACCGCCCTTTGTTCGGTCCAGCCGGTGGCGATATCCACGGCGTCTATCGTATAGACGAACTGGCCCAGCAGCGTCTCCCCACAATGGGCGATGGTATCGGCCTCCAGGAACCCCGGTTTGGTCTCATCCCATTGGTTGGTCTTAATGGGGATCTGTTTTCTCAGGAGGGTGCCAGGTTTGGTGGTGGATCTTCCCCTGCCTTTGTATTTTACCCGGACGGGTTCTAACAGCCTATCCAGAGTGGCTGGGGAGATCCGAAGGAGCGCTTTAACCACCTCTAAGGATAGGCTACCAAATTCTTTGGCATAAGAGGGAAGCCACAGAGGCAGAATCACCTTCAGGCGTTTGGAGCAAGGCAGGTTGGCTGCCAGCCAGATTCTCTTTAGGGGTTTTAAGACTGAAGGCTTATTATATTTTGATGGTTTGCCTCTTTTCTTAGGGTGAGCCTTGGTAAAGCGCCTGAAATGACTTAGGAGTCGAATCGCATGTTTTCGGTGGTAACCACAGTTTAAGCAGAATTCGTTTAGGATGAGAGTCTTTTTCTTCCTTGAGGCTCTTTTGTATCTTAAGTAAATGGTTTCGAGATATTCCATTCTGGCTCGTGGACTCATGGCAATCTCCCCCTTCTATGGGAAGATTGCCGGTAACATGAATTATGAGTCAACGATACCTTTTCTCTAACTCATTGGGTAACATTTAATATGAGGCAATTCGTCCACCTCATCACCTCTTGCAACTTTTAAGATAAAGCATTAGACTGATTTCAGATGAAGACAAAGTCAGCTCTCTCCACGGTGTTCCTCTTTCTCCTTATTTTTTTTCTCTCCCGAGAAGTCGGTTTTGCCCTGACAGATGGAGAGATCCAAAAATTACAGAATTCGTTAAGGAGTAGGTCAATTGGCGAAAGAATCGCTTCGTGGGCGGAGAAGTTTGTCGGGACTCCGTACGATCAAGACCCCCTGGGCGAATATGTCACAAAGGCAACGATTGTAGCAGATGATAGGGTGGATTGCATGTATCTGACGTTCCGGGCAGTGGAGCTTGCCTTAAGCCGCACTCCCGAAGAGGCGATCGAAATTGCTCTCGAGAGACGGTTCCATTCAAAGGGAATTCTTAAGGATGGTAAGGTCATCAATTATGAAGACCGCTTCGAATACGGTGAGGATATGGTGGCCAGCGGAAAGTGGGGAAGGGAGATCATCGCACAGATGGGAAAGACAAAACGTATCAAAGGTTCGAGGGGAAAACCGTTTGTGGATATTCTTCCTTCAGATGGACTCCTTAAGGGGATGGAAAGGATGAAGACCGGGGATATCCTTTTTTTTATAAAGAAAGTTGAAAATAGAGAGGTGGGGGAGATCGTCGGGCATATTGGAATCGTCATGGTTGAGCAAGAAGTCTATCTCATCCATGCCAGCGGCACAAAAGGAAAGGGCGGGGCGGTGAAGAAAATCTTATTGAAAGAGTATCTTTTAAAGATGCCGTTTATCGGCGTCCTGATTACTCGATTCGATTGAAAGGATTCTTTTTAAAAAAAGGGAGGCTATAAAGCCTCCCTTACCTATTAGTAGAATCACTTCAAACCGTTCAGCCATTAGAGCATGAAGATGGCGACAATCACCACCCCCACAAATCCCGCAAGTGTGGGCCAAAGGTTCCGTCTGGCGATCTCAACCGGGTCCGTGCCTGTGATGGCAGCCGCAGGGATGACTGCCCAGGGGATGATACATCCGCCCCCTACAGCCACGGCAAAGTATTGACCGAGAGCGCCAAGCGTTGCGATATCGAGTTTGGTTGCTCCACCAAGGGCCTGTGCCAGGGTTCCAACCAGAGGCAATCCAGAAAATCCAGAACCATCCAGCCCGGTAATACCTCCTACGATCGCCTGAACCAAAGCTACCGGAATCCGAGTCAGGGGAACGGCATTGGCCAGGGCTTGGCCGAGGTCGAAAAGAAGGCCCTTGGCTCCCTCCCCAAAGATGGCCTTGGCTGTTCCAGGAGAACCCATGAAGAAGAAACTGGCGATTAAAAAAACTGGAGCAAAGATTCTGACTCCAAACATGAAACCAGCCCGGACATGCTCGGTTAGCTTTCCAAAGCCCTCTTTTCCGTAAGCCCCGAAAGCAACAAAGACCATGATGATCCCGACCGTTCCCCCTAACAGAGCCGTTGCATCTCCTCCACGCAATTTAAAGACAAGCATGCCCAGAATATCGAGGCCGAAGAGGATGGCAATGATCCAAAGGGCAGGCTTCTTAAACCCAGGAGCAGCCTTTACCCATTTCTCCCTTTCAGCCTTTGCCTCACGGCTGATCTCGAAAGGTGCCCATTCAATCGGTTTTCCAGCTGCTGCCTTGATGTCCTTCTTCACGGCAAAAAACGAGAGGGGAAGGGCAATCATGCCCCAGACGATGAGCATGGGGAGGCTTTTTCCCATCACATCTCCTACGGCTATTCCCGATGCTTTTGCCGTAATGCCTGGGGCACCCTGAATGATGAAGTCTGTCGTGAGGGCACAACCATAACCGAACATGCTGATGGCCATGGCCGCACTGATGGGCGGAAGCCCTGCTTTAATCGCTCCAGGGAGGAGCAGTGCTCCCACCAGGGCAATGGCAGGAGAAGGCCAGATCACCCAGGCGATGATCATAATCGCGAAACCCATCACCCAGTAAGCAATGGCCGGAGAGACCATCATACTTCGTATTGGCCGAAACATCATTTCTGCCATGCCGGTTTCTTCTAACATCTTTGCCATAGCGACAATGAGGGAGATGATGGCCACCACTCCCAATAATTCGCTGAAAGCGACGGTGACCGAATTGAAGACAGCCTGTACCGCCTTGACCAGATTGCCTGTGATGACCCAGGCGAGAATGAACGATCCAATGATGCAGACAAGCGGCGTCTCCCTCCTCAAGGACATGGTGATGAGGATGAGGACAATGAAGATGGCATAGACCCAATGCGCTGCAGTAAGCTCAACCATAAGACACCTCCTTGTAAGAGATGAAATGTGGTAACGGTAAGGATGCCCATATCGTCTATAAAAGGTTATGTCTGTCGTATTATTCTTTTAACGTAACCGTTACCGAATGACGAAACAGGCTTCGTAGCCATAACCCTTTATGAACATTTACTCAGAAAAGACCCCGGACAATCCCGCCTGATCCACTCTCTTTTCGATCTCTTTAGGGTCAATGGAGTAAAGGCCTTTCTGTTTCATCCGGTCAAAGTAAACCGAGCCGGAAAAGGTATATTTGTAGCCAAGACCTTTCTCGGTCTCCATCTGAGTTCGAACATAAGCAATGGCATCACCCACGGCAAGTGTGTCAGGGATGATGAGGGGTTTTTCTTTTCGGATCTGTCTCACCGCATTGAAGCCAGCCAGTGTTCCTGTGGCAATGGCTTCTGTATGACCGACAAGCAGGCCTGCTTTTTCCCCACCACAGAAAAGGTTTTCTACTTCGCTGACCTTTAACGCATCATTGCGGGGAGCCATGCCCACATAACGAATCGAATTGCCAAGGCCTCCTGCATAAGGATCTTCATATCTTGCATTTTCAAATCCGGGGATTCGGCGGAGGCCTTCCAACGGGAAGAAAGGGACCATCAGTTTGGCGTGGCCTGTATCGAGGAGGATGAGATTCTCCTCAAATTCAGGCAGGGCATATTGCTGACAGGCTTTGATAGAAAGCTTGCCCTTCGATTGCCCCAGGGATGGGACAGGAATGATGGCCACCCCTTCCTTTTCGAGACGATCAACAATCTCACGGGAAAGGGATTCCTTGAAGAGCTTGCAGGAACCGCTCATCGCTCCGATCTGCTCACCCTTTCGGCCAATCATCTCTGTGACTCCGGCCTTGGCTGCGAGGCTGATCCGTCCTCCGAAAGAGGGACATCGAAGGATACACATGGCACAACCGTTTCCATACTTGTTGCAGTTGGCAGGAGGGCCTGCGGTTCCTGTGGCGTCAATGAAGGCATCTCCTTCGATACGAAACTTCTCTTTCCCCTGCCTCACTGTGATCGCTTTGATCCTGTCTCCCTCCCTCTCCACTTCCTCCATCCGGGTGGAGAGGAGAATGGAGGTTCCTCTCTCGAGAAGAAGATTTTTGACCAGGGGTTCCATGGTGGCCACATTGTAGAGGGACGTATGAAGATGGCCTGGGAATTGAATGTTTTGATGAAGGGCGTTTCGGTCGATGAGCCGGAAGAGTTCACTGCCTCCCATGGCGATCATCTCTTCGGTGGCGGTAAAGCGGCCGTTGTTTCGCATGATCCCCCCGACCAGACCCGTCCCCAGTAACATATCGGTCCGTTCGATCAGAAGGACTTCAGCCCCCTGTTTTCGGGCTGAGAGAGAAGCCGCACAGCCTGACCAACCACCTCCTGCAATGACCACTTTCATGAAGGCCTCCTCGCTGAGGATGGATTTCCTGCGTGAAAAGGTTTAGGGTATCTGCTAAGAAAGGAGAGGTCGTTTTTTTGATGAAAATAGGTTAAAGTGATTGGGTTGTCAAGAAGAAATTGAAGGTCTTTCCCACTTTACTCGCTAGATAGAGGAAGATGGAGGTAGCGGGTAACTTGGAAGAGTTTAAGGTGGTTAAGTCGTCCCTGATGGGTTTTGAATCCTCGGCGTACGGTTTCGATTT
>VGSD01000064.1 GCA_016875155.1 Deltaproteobacteria bacterium
CGCCTTGGTAAATTCCCCTTCGAGAACCGTTATATTTCTCTCCTTCTCAAGAATCTCCCCTAAAATGGACCGTTCCCTCTCCTTTTTCAGAGCCTCCAGATTTCTTTCCGCCTCTTTTAAACTATCCCTGATCTGTTCGGAAAGCTTTCTCTGTTCATTCAGCTCCTTTTCTGTCCTGACCAGCTCCTTCTGTCTCTGAAGGTGTTCCATCATGGAGGCATAACCTTTTTCTGCTAATTGTCTTGAGGCCTCTTCCTGTTTTGCCACCAACTCCAGCGCCTTCTCAAGTTTGGCAATACTCTCCTCTGATGAAAGCAGAGCCGTTCTCTTTTTTGAAATGACCAGCTCAAGGGAAGACACTTTTGCCCGGTGCTCATCCTCTCTCGCCTGCTTCAGGCTTTTCTGGAGGAGAAGTAACTTATCGGGATTCTTCCCTGCTCCATCGATCTCCTCTCCTCTCAATTCAGCCTTCAGCCTCTCCACCTCATACCGGTTGATCGTTAAAAACCTCTCCGAACTCTCAACCTCAGCCTGGCTCATGGTAGGATCAAGCTCTATCAGAAGGTCTCCTTTCTTCACTTTCTGAACCTATAAGGGGGTCAGATCTTGTTTTTTGATATTTCCTAAATATCAAGATTAAAGACCTGACCCCATTACCATTGCTCAAGAGGAAAATGATAACGATTTGCATAATGGCTTAATAAGTCGATAGCTGGCCACTCTCGACGTTTTTTATCTTATCACGTAACCCCCATCGACAATGATCGTCTGCCCCGTAATGTACGTATTCAGATCCGAACACAGAAAAACTGCCATTCGGGCAATTTCTTCGGGATTAGCGAAACGGCCCAAAGGAATTTCAGAAGAAATTTTCTTACGTTGCAGGGGTGAAAGAATCGTTTTTGTGGCATCGGTCTTTACGAAACCCGGACAAAGAGCATTTACCAAGATATTGTACGGAGCCAAGTCTAACGCACTGGCTTCCGTCAACCCAATCAATCCGAACTTACTCGCTGAATAGGAATCGCGCTTCTCCTTGGAGACAACTCCAAAAATCGAGCCGATATTCAAAATCTTACCAGCGATTTTCTTTTCAATCATTAACGCGCCGACTTCCCTCATCATTCGCATCGGGCCTGTTAAATTCACTTTGATAATCTCTTCCCAATTTTCTTTTTGAATTCTATGAATCGGTTCAATCCGATTGATTCCAGCATTATTGACGAGGATATCTATTCTGGGAAAATCTTGAATTCCACGAAAAAACGAATCGAGATTGCGATCATCTAATAGGTCCAAGGGTAAACAGATGAAATTCCCCTGAATTCTTTTCTTAACCTGGGTTCCAGTCCCAATGACTTCACAGCCAAGGGCTAAAAAATATTCTGCTATACTCTTGCCGATACCTCTTGTAGCTCCTGTAACAATAGCTGTTTTTCCTCGAAAATCAAAGCCCCTATTGGACATCAACCTTTTCCACATATTTTTCCATGCCGACTTTCTCCCCCACAAAGAGACTGTGTCACAATGGGTAGGGTGAGGGGTAAGATTTTTAGCATAACGAATAAAAAAACTCTATTTATCTCCATATCGGCATGATACAATGCAGCCCAACAGAGGAGGAATCCCAATGGCTTATCGATGTGGAGATCGTTTTCAACTAGGGTTATTTCCCCCAAGCATCGAAGACTACGTGGCTCCCACTGACCCTGTTAGAGCCTATGATGCTTTTGTGGAGGTCCTTGACTTTAACGCCCTGGGGATTGAGATTGATCCGAATCAAGTGGGCAACCCCGAATACGATCCCAAAGCGATGTTAAAGCTGTTTGTTTATGGTTACTCCTATGGGATCAAGAGTTCTCGAAAATTGGAACGAGAAACCTATCACAATCTTTCTTTCATTTGGCTGATGGGCGGTTTAAAACCGGACCACAAGACCATTTCGGAGTTTCGGCGCAAGAACAAAGGGGCCCTCAAGAAGGTCTTGAGGCAATGCGCCCGAATGTGTCTTAGGCTTGGCTTGATCGCAGGTAATGTGTTGTTTGTGGACGGTAGTAAGCTCCGAGCCAATGCTTCACGTGGCCAGACACACGATCAAGCCTATTACGAGCAACTCTTGTCAGAGATAGATGGTCGTATTGAGCAGCTTGTGGAAGAGTGTGAGAAGATCGATGAGACGGAACAGGCTCAGAGCTCGTGGGTCGAAATGGAGGAGGAGCTGGCCCAGAAGAAACAATTAAAAGACAGGGTACAGGAGGCTCTGCGGGCGCTCAGGGAGACGGAACGAGAAAAGATCAATCTGACCGATCCGGACTGTGCGATCATGCGCAGTATTCAGGGGTCTCATGCAAGCTACAACGTGCAGAGCGTGGTGGATGAGAAGAACGGGCTGATCGTGCATGCGGAGGCAGTCAGTGAGACCAGTGACCTCAATCAGTTTGCCCGGCAGATCGATCAAGCCAACGAGGTGTTGGACAAACCCTGCGAGGTGGCCTGCGCAGATGCAGGCTATGCTGACACGGAAGAGCTTCAAAAGATCGATGGGAAGCAGATCAAAGTGATTGTCCCCTCTCAGCGGCAGGCATTGCACGAGGAGGAAGGTCCCTTTACTAAAAGCCGCTTTAGATATGACAAGGAGCAAGATTGTTACTGGTGTCCGCAAGGGCATCGGTTGAGTTATGTGGGGACCGATAAGGGCAGCGGAAAGAGGCATTATCGGATTACCCCTAGGGAGACTTGCCATGGTTGTATCCATTACGGGCAATGTACCGAGGCCAAGAGCGGTCGAAAGATCATCCGTCTTCCTCTTGAGGAGGTGAAAGAGAGATTGGAAGCTCAATACGAGGAGCCATCCTCTCAGGAGGTCTATGCCAAACGAAAAGCCCGGGTGGAGCATCCCTTTGGACATATCAAAAGGAACCTCAAGACAGATGGCTTTTTATTACGGGGGCGCACTGGGGTAAACGCGGAGACTTCCTTGCTTGGCACGTGCTTCAACCTGGCCCGAATGATCACGATCCTTGGCGTTTCGGGGTTAATCGAAAAGCTGATGGCTTTTAGAGTCCCAGCATTTGGATAATATCCCGAAAATCAAGCTGGGCTGGGTTCGAAAGAAGAGAGAGAGCTTTGTCAGTGGAGCTATTACGACCGTCTATCTCTATTCAGTTTTCAAAGAACGTTTTATATCGAGATTAGATCAATTTAACTTATAATCAGCCCCTCACCCTACCCATTGTGACACAGTCTCAAAGGGGGGAGGAAGATAAAATGGCAATGAACCCACCAGGAATCTTGCTAAAAGATTATAGGAAAACCTATGGTAAAGGAACCTTCAGTAAAACCACAAATAGGTAATACAAACCACCGGTGATCGGAACTGCTGATATGGCCATGGCCTTCCAAGATTTTCGTGGATCGTCGGCAAGGAAAAACCCTGAAGCAATCAAGAATGGTGGAGTAGAGAACAAAAAGCCAATCCAGGGAAGGACAAAAATATAAATGCCTAAGCAGACCAAGGCCATGATCAATGCTCGCCTGGGAGCAGAAGGATTTTCCTCCTTTCCACCCTTCAAAAATGCCATGAGCAGAATGCCAAGCGAAAATGCCGCTAAAAAGCCACTGACCAATTTGGGAAAGAATGCGGGCCCCAGGGTCATCTTTTGTGGAGGATAGGACCCTGTGACCCACATCACATACCCTGCGATAAACAGCAACACAAAAGCTGAGATAATGTTTACTTTGGCCATGGGTCAAGCATTGATCATCAGCACTCGGTTTTACGGGAAAGTCGGCTGAATGCCCCGCCCTGTGGGCGGGGAGCTTCACTTCTTGGCTAGCCCCGCCTCTTCGAGCAACGGTTTGAACTGAGCGGCTTGCTGAACCATGAACTTCGCCAGAGCATCAGCGGACATATACCCCATGCCGAATCCGCCCTTTTCCATAAACTCGACAAATTGGGGAGATTCCATGCCTTTTTTGAAATTGTCATGCAGGACTTTGACTACTGAGTCCGGGGTCTTACCAGGAACCACGAAGGCTCTCCACGTGCTCATATCCAGATCATAGCCTTTCTCTTTGGTGGTGGGCACGTTCGGAAAACCTTTCAGACGCTCCGGGGCCATCACGGCAAGTATTCTCGCTTTTCCGGCTTTTTCATACTGGCCTACTTCCGCAGCGCTCACTGTGATTGCATCCACATGACCACCTAGCAAGTCTGTAATCGCTGGAGCCGCTCCGCCCGGATAGGGAATAATATTCATTTGGGTATTTGTTTTTCCCTGAAGTCCCAGGGCCGCTAAATGCCAGACCGTACCAGGCGCGCTGCCCCCAACCTTTAGTTTCCGAGGGTTATCCTTGGCTGCTTTGATAAACTCCTCCAGGGTCTTGTATGGGCTGTCCGCTTTTACCGACACTGCCGCAGCATCGAAATTGACTCGCATCACGGGTTTAAAATCGGCCGGAGTCCATTTAACGTTGCCCATCGTGGGATGAAGACAGATTTCAACAGTGGCGAATATGGCCGTGTATCCGTCCGCTGGTGCATTCAGTCCCTCAGTCATCCCAACAGCACCGCTGGCACCAGGTTTATTTACAACCGTGATCGGCTGTCCCAAGCTCGGCTCAACAGCCTTAGCCAAGGACCGGGCAATGGCGTCGGTCCCTCCTCCCGCGGCATGGGGGACCAGAATAGTCACCGGTTTTTCGGGGAAACCGGCTGAACTCGCAGGTCCAACTGCTACAAAGGCCACCAAGCATGTACCAATAACATAAACCGTGAATTTTCGTAACATAAAATTCGCCCTCCTTTTGAATGGATTTACTACTAATACAGGCTGTCTAAAAACCTTTTCTGCCGGAGGTTAAATCACCGGCCATCAATAATAATGCGTACCTCATGATTCTCAGGCACAAATTCATCCAACGATGGAGGAAGCAAAAACATCTGACCCTGATTATATTCCCTGAACATCTTCATTCCCAATTACCTCCAACCGAAGCATCCTTTTCACACATTATAGTTCATCGTATGTTTCTGTCAAGGAGCTATCTTCCTCCTGCTATCTTCCACCCGGACTTTTTGGACAGCCTGCATACTTATACCTCGTAAAATCCGATAAAAGATCTATTCGAGGCTTCTCTTTATAACGTTCCTTTCGACAACCTTTTTCCGATAGCGTTCTTGGATCCAAGGCCAGATCAAGGTCAGCGCCGCAATTATGAACAAGACAAGAGAAATCGGGCGAGTGATAAAGACCGTGGCATCCATTTCGGACATCAACAGAGAACGTCTCAAATTCTCCTCGGCTATGGGGCCAAGCAGTACGCCCAAAATAAGCGGGGCTACTGGGAATTTTGCCTTTTTCATAAAATACCCGATCACGCCGAACAAACCCAGGGTATATACAGGGATCATGTTGGCCTCGGAAGCATAGGCGCCGGTTACACAAAGCGCCAAGATGGTCGGCCACAGGATTGGTTTAGGCACTGAGGTCATTTTTGCGAAAAATCGGGCTCCGAACAATCCGAGGGGCAACACCCAAAGGTTGGAGATGATTAAACCCAGAAATAATCCATAAACGATGTCCGGGCGTTCCGCGAATAACATCGGCCCCGGTCGCAAACCCTGCAAAATCAACGCGCCCATCATGATCGCGGTCACCGGGTCACCAGGAATCCCAAGGGTCAGCATGGGCACTAGATCGCCTCCCACCACTGAATTATTTCCAGCCTCTGATGCTGTCAAACCCTCAATGGACCCGTGGCCAAACTCCTCCGGGTGTTTGGACCAAACCTTGGCTTGAGCCCATGACACAAAGGATGCGATATTCGCGCCCGCTGCCGGCATAATGCCAACGATAACACCCACAACACAACCAATAGCTGTTGGTTTAACCATGCGCTGCAAATCGGCCTTTCTAAGCCTTAAGGTCCCGATTTCAAATTTCTGCTTTACCTCTTTCACAGGTTGGTCGATCTGGAAGAGAACCTCTGCCGTCGCTGCTGTCCCCACCATAACGGCCAAAAACGAGACCCCTCCCAAAAGGGAGGTGCTCCCAAAGGTAAACCGGGCGAAACCAGTCATTGGATCCATACCAATTACGGCCAGGAGGAGACCGATCATACCTGAGGCAAAGGCCTTCAAAATCGAACCTTCAGAGAGGCTCGAAATCACAGCAAGGCCAAAAACGGCAACGGCAAAGTATTCAGGCGCACTAAATTTCAGGGCAAACTCAGCCAAAGGAGGGGCAACCAGAGCCAAAACCAACACGCCAAAAAGCCCCGCCGAAACGGAGGCAATGCAGGCCACAGATATGGCCCTGCCCGCGTAGCCCTTTTGGGCCATAGGGTATCCGTCGAAAGTAGTACTGACGGCGGCAGGAGTGCCGGGAGTTGACAGCAGGATTGCCGGAATGGCACCACCGAACATGGCTCCCACATAGATTCCCGCTAAGAGTAGTAAAGCGCTCACCGGAGATAACCCAAAGGTAAACGGTAGTAACAAGGCCACCGCCATCGTCGCGCTCAGCCCGGGCAGACACGAGACTAAAATACCCGCCAGTACTCCGAGAAGGGTCACGACTTGGACGCCGGGGGTGGAAATGGATTTAAGCCCCAGAATCAAGTTTTCAAACATGACCGCCTCCCTTTTCGCATGGCAGGTATGATTCTTCTGACGGGGGTCTAATTTTACCGGTCACCCTCCGAGCGATTTCAATGGCCCCTCTGACAGTGAACTCGGCGATTTTCTCCGGTTTGGAAACGATCTCCACCTGACAATGTCGGCCGAGCTTTTTATGGATGAAGGCCGCGTGTATATTACAGCGGGTTTCCTGGCCAATCAGGATGTAGTTTGTATCGGAATGAAAACCCAGCTGGGCCAACTCGTCGAAAACGTGCATGTCATCGGCGGCAATGGCCGCCTCTGTGAAAAGAAGCCGTTCCGCAACGGTGGACACAAGTAAGGTCTGCATGAATCTGGGCATCAATAAAGCGCGCAGCAGGCCGGCCTTTTGAACACTCTCATAGGCCATCTCAAGAATTTCTTCAGAGCCCAAGGCCGTCGGTAGGCCAACCCCTCCATCCGTAGGATGTTCGAAGATGCTCTTTGCGATACTGGTCTGTTTCAGCGCTTCATAAATCTGGCCACTAATGGTGGTAATGCAGCCCGCAATCTTTCTTTCGGTGTTCACGTGAACCAGCTTGGTGTGGGAGGACAAAAAAACAATATTCAACGGTAAAAGAGGATTGAGATGGTGGAGTAACCCGATGGTTTGCACTTCCTCTCCTCTCAAAAAATCCAGCTTTCGAAGATCCCCGAATACGGGAAGTCTTCCGAGATTGTTCTTTACCCCCCGGATAAAGATGATCGGGATATCAAGTGGAAAGATCTGCTCGTCTTTCACCAAACGGATATTCTCAACCAATTCATCGATACCAACCGGTGCAATCAAATGTGGAATTTCCAGGAGACCGATTTCGGATGTGATCATTCCAGAGGCTATCGCGAATTCAATCCCCTGGAGTGGAACGGGAACACTTTCTGCGGCTTTTATAAAAACTTGTTTGAGGCCATCTTTCAAGACCTGCTTGGTTCTGGAAACAGCAACATCGCGGACTCCAACTTGGGCGGAACTTTGTCCCACAATTCTTTCGTTTTCATCGATGACGTAAACTCTTGAATTCGTAGTGCCACAATCAATGACCGCAAACATAGTTCAAGTCCTTTGGGATGAGGATGTCAATTTTTGTCCTTATAAGACGCCTAACTTCGTCAATTCTTCACGGATCGCTTTCTTTTCATCCTCACTGGCTGCGATGAAAGGGGCCCGGGGATACGCCTTCAACACCCCCCTGAGCTCTAACATAGCATAGATCGCTAGCTGCGTAGACTTTGCCAGATACATGACCTCCCGCATCCGGTTCACCTCAAACTGGGTCTGCCGGCATGCCTCAAAGTCATTGGCCATACCTTGTAGGTACATTTTGCGGATAATTTCAGGAAAGGCATTGGCAAGCCCTGGTACAAAAGCCTCGCAACCAAGGGCCCTAGCGGAGAGCCACATCGCTTCAGTCCCCAGGACCACATCGAAGGCATTGTCTTTGAGAGTTCGCTGGTAGGTTGCGTGAAGCAAAATATCAAAGGTTGCATCTTTCATCCCTTTGACACCCAGGTTTTTGAGCCGTTTGAGGAGCTGCAAGCTCATCGGGTAGCCCTGAAATTGGGGATTATTGTACACATACACCGGAAATGCGGAGCCAACCGCCTTGACCATATCGTCAAAGAAATAGGAGACGCTATCTTCATTATGCTTGAAATAATACGGGCCTACAGCAGAAACGGCCTGTGCCCCGATAGATTGAGCATGCTTCGTTAACTCCACAGTCGTGCGGTTATTAGTTGAACCGGTCTGGACAATCACCGGTATTTTTCCGTTCGCAGTCTTTATAGTAGTTTCTGCAACCTTCTTTCTTTCTTCCACCGACATCAGTGCACCAGATCCATAGGATCCAGTAATGAATAACCCGTCCACTCGCTCTTTGAGAAAGTCGACCAAAATCTCCAAGGCCTTATAATCAACCTCTCCGTCACGGGTAAACGGAGTAATCATCGGTGGGACAGCCCCCTTCATCCTAAACATCCTTCAAGCCTCCTTCATTATTTTGTTTCAGAAACTCTTTGGAAAGTAAGTTAAATTGTAACTATTCAGCCTGTCGAATCATGCCAATAAAGTAGAACATTGTCAAGGGTCTCTGCATGCCGGAATAAAAGGATTCCCCTCGAAGGCAGCTTGAATGGTGTTGATGACAGAAAGGGAGTTCTTTCTGACGTTGGAGATGTAGCCCCTGATGCGGCAGAAAATATTAAATTTAGGGGCGGTTCTCATATTGTTTTTAGATAACAAAATGATACAAACTATTTTGTTGGCCTGGTCAAGTCCTATTTTCCCTGTAAAAGTGAGTGACCATGGAGTTCCTTTCTTGGTTTGTTAAAGAGTCATCAAAATTCGAATCTCCAGGATACGCTACAATCAAGGATCTGCTTTGAGTGAAGAGTAGGATATCCACTATGACCACTCCTCTAAGCCGCCTTTCGAACTCTTTGCCTGGATCGGAAGGATTTGTTTTCTTTCTTGGGAGGCAACAATCCAAGCTCCTTCCGAAGTTTGTCAATCTGGGCCAATTCAAACGATGCCACCCGGATTCGTTGCCATCTCTGAGAGACCCGGATCAAGGTCGAAAAGACCAGTTTCAAACAACTTTTCTCGTCAAAGAATCGAGGAATGATCTTGGTCCTGCGCTTCTCCTCTTCAAAGGTCCGCTCCAAAAGGTTCGTCGTCCGGATCGCCTTTCGATGTTTCACCGGACACTTCAAATGATTCAAACAAGCCTCCAGATCCTCCGAGAAGGCCTTCATCGCCGAAGGATAAAGCGCCTGATACTTCTCCAATACCTCCTGAGCCCTCTTTCTTGCTGCCTCAAGGGTAGGAGCTTCAAAGACAGAACGAAGGTGAGCTTTCACTTCTGGGATGGCCTCCGAGGGAAGCTTGGAAACGATGTTACGGATCTTATGAACCAAACACCTCTGTCTCAAGCTCTTGGAGAACATCTCCTCGATGGCCCGAATCAACCCCGGGGCTCCATCGGAGGTGATCGTCAAGGGAACCCTGAGCCCTCGCCTCACCATATCCCTGAGCAAATCCCGCCAGCTCTCATAGGACTCCTTGGTAACAGTTTAGTCCTTATCTTATCCGTAGGCCGTCGAAACATCAACTAGAATTATTATACAAAGCAGCTTGAGCGGTAGGCGTATCAGCGGTGAGGAGGGTTTGCAGAAACTTCCTTGGATGGACACCTTGTCTTCTGGCGGTTTGCACCAGAGAGGGAAGGATGCTGTGGGTTTTGAGTCCGCTTTCTGATCGGGTTCCGAAACATATCTTACGAAAGATCACCAGGTGTCTCAGAGACTGTTCCGCGTGATTGTTGGTGGGCGGCACACCAGGGTGCCGGAGGAAAGTAAAGAGAAATTTTTGTTCGGGGCCTGCAAGATAGGTCCGGAGAGTCTCAGCAGGTTTAAACCGAAGGGTCTGTTTGCAGAGGGTGTTGAGTTCCCTGACGAAGCGCTTTTCGAATTTGGCCGCTTCGTTGCGGGGGATATCGCCGGATTTTAGCTTCTGTCCTGTGTTGCAGAGTCGTGAGCAGAGGTCAATCAGGCGATCGCAGAAGGGGACAATGGCGGCGTCCTTTTGGGTTGGCGGCAGGAGCGCATGTTCATTTTTGATTTCTTTAGCTTTTGTGTTGATATGGGCGATGCAGATTTGCCAATCCACTCCGATGCCATTATAGGCGGCATAGCGGTCGCGTATTAAAGTCCCGTCAAAGTTTTCTCCGAAGATGCCTTTGGCCACCTTGGCAGACCGATGTCGGTCGATATGAAACAAGGCGAGACGCTGATTGCCTGCGAACCATACGTAATGGCC
>VGSD01000065.1 GCA_016875155.1 Deltaproteobacteria bacterium
CTTTCCTCAATTGGTCACCTGGCCAATGAAATGGCTCATCGGGTGAACAGGTGGCAGCGGAAGTAAGTCTCGGGGGCGATGGGTACGCGGCGTCTCAGAGCTTTTGAAATGCGTACAAAAAAATCATTTTAAACAGGAGGTGTGTCATGAAGAAAGGTTTGGTGTTATTTGGCGTAGTGGTAGCGGTGATGGCAGTGTTTGCAGTTTTCGGTTTAGCGTCGGCGCAAGACATCAAAGAACGCACGATTAAGTTTGCCACCCAGAACCCAAAAGGGCATCCGATACCGACAGGGATGGAGAAGTTCGCTGAGCTTGTAACGGCAAAGACCGGTGGAAAAATCAAGGTCAGTTTATTCCCTGGCGGCGTCCTGGGCAGTGACACGCACAACGTTTCTGCCCTTCAGGGAGGGACCCTGGAAATGGTTTCGATGAATTCAGGCATTTTGGCAGCACAAGTGAAAGAGTTTGCGATCTTCGATTTCCCCTTCATGTTTGGCGGTGGAGCGGAGGCGGATACTGTGGTCGACGGGTCCTTCGGCCAGATGATGATAGATAAGCTGGCCGATAAAGGAATTATTGGGCTTGCTTATTTTGAGCTGGGTTTCCGCCATATCACCAACAGCAAGCGGCCAATCAATAGGCTCGAAGACATCGCCGGTTTGAAGCTTCGAGTCATTCCCAACCCCATTAACGTCGATTGGGTCAATGCTCTGGGCGCCAGCCCAACACCGCTTCCCTTTCCGGAGCTCTATGCTGCGCTCGAGCAGAAGGCGGTCGATGGACAGGAAAATCCCTTTACGGTTATCCTGGCCAATAAATTTGCCGAAGTCCAGAAGTTCCTGGCAGTTACGAACCACCAGTACAACCCTCAGTCAGTCATGATCAGCAAGAAATTCTGGGATACGCTTTCAGGGGATGAGAAAAAAATCCTCAGGGATTCGGCTCGGGAGGCGGCGGTCTTTCAGCGCAAGTTCAACCGTGATCAAATGGGTGCGGCGCTTGATGCCCTCAAGAAACAAGGGATGCAGGTGACGGAATTCAGTGCGGCCGAGATGGCCAAATTTCGAGAAAAGATGAAGCCGGTGATCGAGAAGCACGGAGCAACTGTTGGCCCCGAGGTGGTCGGCGCGCTACAGGCTGAACTTGCGAAAGCTCGCAGATAGGCTTGAATGGGTCTTCATGGGTCTGGGTTTAAAAACCCAGGCCCATTTCCCGCTTTTTTATCAACGTTGTCGGGAAGGGGTGCTTCTTGCCGGGGCAGGGTCATTTTTCTGCCTATTTTGGTTACGTAATCATTTTATGGCTCTTCCGGGTTTTGTGTGGGTGTTTTCCTCTTTCTTGTATTCCCCTCTTAGCTTAAGGGGGGATGAAGGGGGGTTAGGAAGATGATCATAGAGGCCTTTCGAAATGATTCATCATGAAAACAACGTTTAAATGGAGGGTAGGGAAATCAGACAGGTGAAAAGAAGGCACCCTATCGCATCTCCGAGACAAGTAACCCCTCCAAACCTCCCCTTAACCTAAGGGGAGGCTACCCACTCAATACCCGGATGAACCTGAAATTTTTTTGACAGGAGGAAGTATGGGAAAAGTACGATTGGGTTTAATTGGAATGGGAATGATCGGGAAGCTCCATGCCGAGACCATGAGCAGGATGAACGAACTGGAGTTTGTCGCTGCTTCCGATGTGGACGTAAAGCATCAGAAGACCGCAGAGGGGTTGGGAACAAAATTCTACCCATCCTACAAGGAGATGATTGAGAAAGAAAAAATGGATGGAGTCTTAGTGGCTGTTCCGAACGAACTCCATCTTCCGGTGGGCGCGACCTGTGCAAAAAAAGGATTGCATCTCCTGATGGAAAAGCCCATTGCAGCCGACCTTGAATCGGCAGACCGGTTGATTCAGGCAACCAAGGAGAATAAGGTTCATCTGATGGTTGGACACCACCGGAGGCACAATCCCTTCATCGAAGAACTGCGGAATGAAGTGCGGGGAGGAAAGATCGGAAAGCTCGTGGGCGTCACGGTCCTCTGGTCCTTGTACAAACCCAAAGACTACTTCTTGGGGCCGTTTGCGTGGAGGGCGAAACCCGGGGGAGGTCCGATTCGGATCAACCTGATCCATGAGATTGACAACATACGATACATCTGCGGCGACGTCACGCGTTTGTATGCGGAGGTGAGCAATGAGGCGCGGAAGTTCGCAGTAGAGGACACCGTCAGCATCAACCTCCGGCTGGCGAGCGGAGCCGTAGCAAATATTTTTCTGACCGATACCGCCCCGGGAAATATCGGATATGAAGCCAACACCGGTGAGAACCTCTTCTTCTATCACAGCCCGGAGAACTGCTATTTTTACTTCGGGACAGAGGGCGTGATCACCTTTCCCCGAATGAAGAAATTCTTTTATAGGGATCCTAATAGAGCGGGATGGCAATTTCCCCTTAGTGAGGAGGGATTCAAAATTGACCGTGAGGATCCCTACACCCGGCAGATCAGAAACTTCTGCGGAGTCATCCAGGGTACGGAAGCTCCCAAGATTGACGGAGTCGATGCAAGGAAGACTCTGGAAGTCACCCTGGCGATTCAGAAGTCAGGAGAAACAGGCCAGCCCATTGTTTTCGGATAAACCAGGCTAAAGTTTGTTGGGTTTCTTGGGTCTGTTGGGTCTATAGGGTTAAACCCAAAAAACTCAATGAGCTCAACGGACCTGGCAAACCTTAATTGGACGCTATGCTCCATGCCTGCCTGTCGTAGGCAGGCCCTATGCGCCATGCTATTTTCTTGAGAAATCAGGAGGAAGGAATGGAAAAGGTAAGGCTCGGATTGATTGGTTTAGGGTTGATGGGAAGCCCCCATGCTAGAACCTTAATAAAGGTCAAAGAGTGCGATCTTGCAGCGGCCTCTGATGTTGACGAAAAACAGAAGTCGATCACAGAGGAACTTGGAATCAAATTCTACAAAAAATATGAAGAGATGATCGAAAAGGAAAAACTTCAAGGTGTCATTCTTGCCATTCCCAATCATCTCCATACACCCATTGGCATCGCCTGTGCGGAGAGAGGTCTTCATCTTTTCGTGGAGAAGCCTATTGCTCAGAGCGTCTCCGAGGCGGACCGGCTCATTGAGGCAGCGAAAAAGAATAAGGTTCGCATCTTGGTAGGACACCAGAGGAGGTTTAGCAGTCTCGTAGAAAAGGCTCGTGAAATTGTGACTGGAGGTGAGTTGGGCAGGCTGGTGGGTGTCACGATCACATGGGCGCTTCTAAAGCCAGGGCCTTATTTTGAGGGACCTTTGTCCTGGAGAAAGGAAAAGGGAGGAGGGCCGATTCTGATCAATCTCATTCATGAGATCGATAACCTCAGATATATCTGCGGCGAGATCGAGGAAGTCTTTGCCCTGGTGAGCAACAAAGTCAGGAAATTTCCCGTTGAGGATACGGCCAGCATCACCTTGCGGTTCAAGAACGGAGCTTTGGGAACGGTCTTTCTATCCGACTGCACGCCTTCCTTAATATCCTGGGAAGGAACAACCGGAGAAAATCCGCTTCTATATCATGATTTCGGAAACTGCTATAACTTTTTCGGCACAGAGGGTTCGTTATTATTCCCCCAAATGAAAAGGCTCTACTACCCTGACCCTGCAAAGGTGGGATGGAATTATCCTGTTACAGAGCAGGGATATAAGATGGTGAGAGAAGATCCTTATATTAAGGAGTTCAGCCACTTTTGCAGAGTCGTTTTAGGAGAGGAAGCCCCGCGGACCTCAGGGGAGGATGGAAAAAGAACGCTGGAGGTAACTCTAGCCATCCAGAGATCTGGAGAAACAGGCCAGCCCCTCCAGTTGACATGATCTCATATGATATCATCAAAAGTCTTATGAAAAACCGCTCTGGGGCCCATCCAAAAACAAGGGGAACCCTCCCCCTTGAGGGGGGAGGGAAGAGGGTGGGGGTGAAAGTCCTGACGGGCGTAGCAAGAAGACTTAGAAAACACTCCACGGATACAGAGCAGTATTTGTGGAGACATCTAAGAGATAGGCAGATAGGAGGTTTCAAGTTTCGTCGACAGCAACCCGTTGGCCGGTTTGTTGTGGATTTTGTGAACCTCGAAAAGAAAGTGATCGTGGAGCTTGATGGTGGGCAGCATGCTCTCGATCCAATGGATACGATACGTGATGAATGGCTCCGAGCTAAAGGGTACAAGGTGCTGCGATTTTGGGATAACCAAGTATTCAGCAACTTAGAAGGTGTTTTGGAGATTATCCGAAATGCCCTTCTTACCCCTCACCCTGACCCTCTCCCCCAAGGGGAGAGGGAAGATAACTTTGGATAGTACATTATACAAACGAGAGGAGGTTTTACCATGAAGGCCATTGTGAAAACGAGTCAGGAAGCAGGAGCCTATGAGGTAAAAGAGATTCCAACTCCGAAACCGGCTCGGGGTGAAGTCTTAGTCCAGGTTAAAGCCGCAAGCCTCTGCTACACCGATGTTGCCATTTTGAACAACAAATATAAAGGACGAAAGCCTGTCCCTATTCCCATCGTTATGGGTCATGAAGGGACGGGCGTTGTTTCAATATTGGGAGAGGGGGTCAATAACGTTTCCGTGGGGGATAGAGTCGGGGTGGAGGTGCTCTACGGATGCGGCTTTTGCACCAATTGCATGAATGGAAACAGTAATATGTGTACGGACTGGAGGCATATCGGGATTACCTACGATGGAATTTTCGCGGAGTATGTGGTTGTTCCGGCCCGTGCGGTTCACAAGCTTCCGGACAATGTCTCTTTTGTTGATGCCGCTTGCCTTGAGCCCATCAGCCTGACCGTGCGGACGATGACGCAGGTGAAGCCCATGGTGGGTGACACCGTTGCGATCTTCGGTCCCGGGGCGATCGGTCTCTTCCATCTCCAGGCATTTAAGGCCGCAGGGGCTAGTCAGGTGATCATGATCGGCATTGATCAGGATGCGAAACGATTCGAAGTGGCAAAGGGATTAGGAGCTGATCACATCATTAACTCTAACCAGGAGGATGTGGTCAAGCGGATTCGGGAGTTGACCGACGGTCTCGGGGCGGATATCGTTATTGAGACAGCCAGCTCCCCCGTCGTTTTCCCTCTGGCCATCGAAGTTGCTGCGGCCAAGGGGCGTGTTTCCTTTTTCGGTCTCTATCCCGAGGCCACGGTGAGTCCCCTTATTGTTACACGAAGCGGCCTGCAGATTTTTGGCGATGTGGGGTCGCTGCCCCGCTATTTTATCAGGGCGATCCGCTGGATGAAATATGGGAAGGTCAGGGCAAAGCCTCTTGCGCCCCGGACCTTCCGCCTGGAAGAAGCCAGCGACGCCTTTGAGGCCTCTCGTCTGGGAGAGGTTGCAAAAGTCATTTTTGAGTTGTAGGTATCACCACCCCGTCCCTCCCTCCTCAGAGGGGGAGGGTTGTTCCATTTGCGTATTAAAAAGCTATAGGACGACAAAAAAATGCATGAATTGTACTTAGAAAAACCAGGCGACTTGAAGATGAAAAAAAGTGAACCTCCTCCTTCACCCAAAGAGGATGAAGTGAGGGTTAGGGTAATCTATGGGGGAATTTGCGGCTCGGACCTTAGAGTTTTTAGAGGAACGATTCCTTATGCGAACTATCCTTGCCGTCCTGGTCATGAGATTTTGGGAACGGTCGTTGAGGCGGGGAAGAAATCGCTACATCAAGTCGGAGCCAAAGTGGTCTCTTTTCCTAATACCTATTGCGGCCAGTGTGAATTCTGCCTGAAAAACAAAACCAACATCTGCAAGGAGAAGAAATCCTTCGGAGTCACCGTGAATGGTCTGTTTGCCCAGGAGATTATAATTGATTCCGAATTCGCGGTGCCTGTCCCTTCAGATCTGGTGGACGAGAGGGCAATACTTATCGAACCTTTTGCCGTAAATGTCCACGCTTTAAAAAAAGCCAGCATCACCAAGGGAACATCGGTAGGTGTCATCGGTTGTGGCACAGAGGGTTTATTGGCCATTGCCCTCCTTAACCATGTGGGCGCCGATATAACCGTGCTGGATGTCATCCCGGCAAAGATGGAAAAGGCTAAAAGTTTTTCCAAACAGATAAAAGCCATCCATCCTACTGATGTTAAAGACCAGATGTTCGATGTGGTCGTCGAAGCCGCTGGAATGAAAGCGTCTTTGGAGCAGGCGTTCCAGCTTGTGAAACCAGGTGGCGATCTCATTTCGCTGGGCATAACCGGGGAAGAGATCATCTACCCAGCACTGCGTATCACTCGTGGCGAGATAACGATTCACGGGACTATTATTTATACGAAGAGAGATTTTGCGGACGCACTCGCACTTCTGGAAGATCCTACGTTTAATGTCGCCCCGGTGCTTTCAAAGATCGTTCCTTTTACTCAATACCAGGAGGCATTTGCCGATGCTTTGACCGGCAACTTTGCAAAAATTGTTCTTGACTTTAAGGAGGCTTAGTATAGTATCTTTCAACCGCTTGTTCATATGAAGCCATTTAAATTAAGGTCATTTTTTTAACCCATTCCAAGAAAGGAGGATATTAAGATGAAGAAGATGTTGTTCATGGTTGGGTTGGTTTTAATCTCTTTTTCGGTGGCTCAGGCGCAGGACTTTCCAGTAAAGGACCTCTCGGGCATCATCATGTGGGGAGCTGGAGGCGCGACTGACAATGTAGCACGGGCCCTTACCCCTTGGGCTGAAAAACATCTCGGGAAACAGATTGTTCTCCAGAACAAGCCAGGGGCCACTGGTGCGGTTTCAACACAGTGGGTTCACAGTCAGGCAGCGGATGGATACACGATCCTTTGGGGTGCTGAGAATCCTCAACTCTATCGAGTCCTTGATATTTCTCCGCTTGACTACAAAGATTTCTATCCGGTCCATGTCACGGCTCGAGGCGTTGGATTAATTGCATGCAACATCAACGCACCGTGGAAAACCCTCAAGGACCTCTTTGACGACGCAAAGAAACAACCAGGTCAAATCAAAATGGGTTCAACTGGTCCAGGAGGCCTTCCCTTTGTTGCGGGTGCGATGATGAAAGCGACCCATGGTTTAACTTTCAACGCCATTCCCTTCCCGGGTGAGGGACCAGGCATGACCGCCATGATGGGTGGCCATGTTCAGTGGATGACAGTTGGCCTGACAGCAGGCCGGGAACATGTACGGGCGGGAAGAATTAGACCGCTTGCTTTGCTTGCCGATGAGCCGGTTTCAGGTTTGGAGGATATTCCCTTAATTGTCCGAATCTTTCCAGAATATAAAAAGTACCTTCCCTGGGGACCATTTTATGGCGTGTGGGTGAAAAGGGAGGTGCCTGAAACAGCAAAGAGGAAACTTGTCGATGCTTTCCAGAAGGGAGGCAAAGAGGACAAGTTCCAGTCTTTTATTAAAGACTTTGGAGCAATCTACATGGGGACTTATGGTGACGAGGCAGACAAATTCCTTAAACACTGGCAGTCGGTGACCTGCTGGCTTCTTGAGGATGCTGCTGCGACGAAGGTCTCCCCGGATAAATTTGGAATTCCAAAACCATGACCTAAATTGAGCGATTCACCCTATCTCCCAAGAGGGGCGGAGATGCCTCAAACCTTTTTAGAATGCGATACGTTGAATGTCTGGGTAATGGACCCTAAGCTTTCACCAAACGGGTGATGATTGAACAGGCCCTATGGTTGATTCATTCGATCAAAGGTAATCGCTCTAAAAGGCTTTTCGGCCTCCCCGTCCCCCTTGTGAAGGGTGAAAAAAATCGCTCAATTTAGGCGTGAATAAGAAGGTTTTCCCCTCTCTCCCTATTTTAAAAGGGAGAGAGGGACTTAAGGTTTGATCGTGGCAAGAAGATTTTTGTCTCCATTGACTCCCCTTTTTGGGGAAGGCAAGGGTTTTAATTAAGATGGAAGATCAGCTCAAGCGAAGACCGGGGGAAAAAATATTTATCTGGTTTCTTCTCGCCTTTGGCATTTTTGCCTTAACCCAGGCCTTTCGAATTCCCCATCTCGAAAACCTTTCTTCATCTGGGGCGTTTCCCATTTTTATCTGTTCAATCCTGATCCTAACCTCTATCCGCATTCTGTGGAAAAATCGTAATCGTTATACTTCTTTTAGATTGAGAGAAGAACTTAGGCTGGGCCAGCGCTTTGTATTCCCAGGAAAGGTCCTGATTTATACCCTCATCCTGGTTCTTTATATCTTCTCTCTTGCACCACTCCATTTTTTTGCGAGTTGCTATCTCTTTCTTGTCGGATCTTTTATTTTTCTGAAAGGGACCTCGATTAAACGCTCTTTTTTCATTGGGGCCGGGATGCTGGTCACCATCTATCTCTTCTTTCAGTATATTTTTAAGGTCATTCTCTGGTAACAGGGAAAACTTGTTATGGGAAATTATTTAGACTATTTTTTGATGACGTGGGTTAGCCCAAAACTCATGTTTTTAGTTGCCATTGGGACGTTTTGTGGAATCTACGTTGGAGCTATCCCTGGGCTTTCCGTAACAATGGCGGTTTCGATTCTGATATCCTTTACTTTTTCATGGGATATCAATCCTGCATTAGCTCTCATGGCAGGGATTTATATGGGAGGCGTTTATGGGGGATCTCGGTCAGCGATCCTGTTGAATATTCCCGGTGCTCCGGCTGCTATTGCCACGAGTTTTGATGGTTATCCGTTGGCTAAAATTGGGGAGGCAGGAAATGCGATCGGATTGGCGACCGTGGCTTCGGTGATTGGTGGATTTATAGGAATTATCATCTTAGCGTTAGCCGCCCCGATCATTTCTGAATACTCCCTCTTATTTGCTCCAAGGGATTATTTCCTGTTGGCTGTAATGGGAATTCTTCTCGTAGGGAGTCTTTCCGGTGAATCACTGGCCAAAGGAGTTTTTTCGGGAGCACTTGGAGTCCTGCTCAGCATGGTGGGGATGGATTCTTTTACAGGTCAGGGGCGATTTACTTTCGGCAGTGTCTATCTCATGAGCGGTATCCATTATGTCGCCATCATGATCGGTCTCTTCGGTATTTCGGAAGCCTTGGTCCAGATTCACGACATCGCCGTAGAACCGATCAAGCAACAGGTCAATAAGATCATTCCATCGTGGAGACTGCTCTTTAAGCATCTTCCTTTAATCATTAAGTCAGGTTTCATTGGGGTCTGGATAGGTGCTTTGCCTGGCACGGGAGGAGATATCGCTGCGCTTCTTTCTTATGGCCATGCGAGAAGAAGCGTGAAAAAACCAACGAGGCCTTTTGGTCAGGGGGCCTATGAAGGAATCATTGCCCCTGAAACTGCAAACAATGCTGCCATTGGTGGGGCTTACATCCCGATGCTGACTCTTGGAATTCCCGGAGATGCGGTAACGGCTGTTCTTATAGGCGCTCTTTTTATTCACGGTTTGAAACCAGGACCAATGTTGATGATTGAAACCCCGCATCTCTTCTGGTTCACCGTGGGGAATCTTTTATTGGCGGATATCTTTCTTCTTATTTTTGGCCTCTCCGGGATCAAGATCTTCACCAAACTCGTAGAGGTCCGAAAGGGTTTGCTCCTCCCTACGATCATCATCATATCAGTTGTCGGAACCTATGCCATTAACAACAGTATCAGTGACGTCTATTGGATGCTCGGATTCGGAATATTTGGGTATGTCCTGAAAATGTATGGGTTTCAAGTAGGCCCGGTTATTCTCGGAGTCATCCTGGGGCCTCTTATGGAAGATAATTACAGGAGGGCGATGTTAGATGTTCATAACAATATTTTTGGGTTTTTCTTTCAACTGGTCAGAAATCCTCTCACCCTTGTGCTGACTTTATCGATTGTTGTCATGATCTTTGGCCAGGCTCAATTATGGACAAGAATAAAAACAAAAGTTAAGCGAAAACAGGAATAAGATAGGAGGCATTATGAAAAAAGCCTTGGTCCTCCATGGGGTTAATCTCAATATGTTCGGAAAACGTGATCCAGCCCAATACGGAACCGTCACTCTCGATGAAATCAATAAGAGGCTTAAAGGGCTTGCGAAAGAGTTAGGCGTTAAGTTGGAGATCTTTCAGACCAACCATGAAGGGGCGATGTGCGAAAAAATCCATCAGGCTCATCAGGAGAAAGTCGATGCCGTTGTGATTAACGCCGGTGCCTGGACGCACTATAGCTATGCTTTAAGGGATGCCCTGGCGATTCTTAAAGTGCCGATCATTGAGGTCCACATGTCCAATATCCATGCGAGGGAAGAGTTCAGACACCATTCTGTGATTTCCTCCATAGCCAAAGGCCAGATTGCAGGGTTTGGTGTCCAGAGTTATCTTCTCGGTTTGAGGGCCGCCGT
>VGSD01000066.1 GCA_016875155.1 Deltaproteobacteria bacterium
TTCTCTTGCAAAATAACCACAGCTATACCTCTCGGCCAGCCTCCGGTAATTGATATCGCCCTTATCATCTAGAATATAAACCTTCTTCAGGGGATAATCGATCCCTAGGACCGCCTCAACTGTCTCTCTCAACAGTTCGATCGGCTCCCCGGCTACAGTGATAAAAACATCGACTGAAAGAGAGGACTCAATGGGTATGCCCTTTGGAGAGTGATACCTCAGAAACCAGGCATCAATGGCGAAAAAAGAGAAGAGGAGGAGTCCTATCAGCTCTGCTAAAAAAAAGGCGGGTGAAAAATACCAGAATCCCCAATTGATTGCTTTGAAATGCCAGATGATATAATAGCATCCAAGAATAATGGTGATAAAAGTTGAAAACTGTCCTGCAAGGCGTCTCTTCCGATCTTCCTTCTCCAGGTAACGAAAATAGACTCTTGTCCCGAGGACATCGGACCACCATCTTTTGATTCCTTGCCAGATACCCGTGCTCATTTGATCAGTCATAATATTAAATGATCATGGGAGTGGGGATTGCGAGGAGATATGAAATATCAAAAACCTTTAAAAAATTCAATTCCTCCGTAAGCCCCATTGTTGAAATTTGAATCGTGCTTATAGCCACACCGGAGAGTGAATGACAACTTCCAAGGGATATGATAGAGTTCCAGAAAGGGTCCTCCCCCAATCATATTAAAATCAGGGTTTCTCCCATAAAATTGTTCAAGTCCAATATGGATGTTATTTGGTTTTTTATAATTGAGGTTTGTAATCTGCCTTTTTATTTTTGCCTTTTCATAGAAAAATCCATCAGTGCCGCTGTAACTTCCGTATAGACTCAGATCTGTAGCACGAAAAGGCTGATAATATAATTCTCCTTGGATGAGACCGGCAAAGGTTGAACCTCTTACATCGGCATTCCTAACATCAGGGGTCAAGTTGGTGTACCGGTACTCTGCCCCTCCAAAGAGGCCAAGGGTAACCTTATCCCATGAGAGTTTGACTCCCCCCACTGCATAAACTCCGGGAGAGTGGGCTCTGATGAGACGACCACCTGATCGATACTTGTAGGTGAGATAGTTTGGGGTCACTCTTGCGGCAAGGGAAAACCCTTTCCCAATCGGCTCGGTCAAGTCAACGCCAAGATAAGAAAAACCCTGGCCGCGGGTGTCAATCTCCCCTCCTCCAAACATTGAAACCTCGGCAGAAAAGGCAAAAGGACAAAAAAAGAGGCTAAAAAGTAAGATCCACAGTGAGAGAGACGAAAAGTCCTTTTTCATCATAATCTCCTTTGTCATACCTTTACCACAAATAAACCCAGTTGGGAAGTCTTTGTTTTTTCGTCGGAAAGGTTACACAGAGTTGAAAACTTTCCTTGATCAGCCTCCGTTTTTCACCAAGCACTCCAGTGCGGTGATGTATTCCTCGGTCATGCAAGTGGGGATTCGGTGTTTCTGCAAGCACTCAAAGCATTTGCTGGGTTCATAAAGGGGTGTGCTCACATATTTTTCTCCGCTATCTGGAAAGAGTGTGACCATCACCCCGTGGTCCATCTCCATTGCCTTCTGTAACGCCCCCCACATGGCTGCACCCGAACTGATCCCGCAGAAGATTCCCTCGCGGATGGTGAGGACCCTGGCCATTTCGAAAGCATCATCGTCATTCACATAGATTTTCTCATCCAATCGTTTGGGATCGTAAATCTCGGGAACGTATTGGGAATCAAGGTTCTTTAACCCCTGGATCTTTGAATTTGGATAAGGCTCCACGCCGACGATCTTGATCTCAGAATTGTATTCTTTGAGCCTTTTGGACACACCCATCAGCGTTCCAGTCGTACCGAGACCAGCCACGAACATCCTGATCTTTCCTTTGGTCGCTTTCCAAATTTCTTCGCCCGTGGTCTCATAGTGAGCAAGGACATTATACTTATTCTCAAACTGGTGAGGCATGTAATATTTAGGATCCTTCGCCATCTCTTCAGCTAGATCAATCGCCCCATCCATTCCTTTTGAGCCTTCACTCAAAACGATCTTTGCTCCATACGCGGTCAGAATCTTCCTTCGCTCCATGCTCATGGTTTCTGGCATCACCAGTTCCAAACGATATCCCTTCACCGCACAGATCATGGCCAGGGCAATGCCTGTGTTGCCACTGGTGGGTTCGATGACGATCTTATCTTTTGTCAGGAGACCTTCTTTCTCTCCGTATTCGATCATATACTTTGCGATCCGGTCTTTGACCGAACCCGCCGGGTTATACCGTTCCAGCTTCGCATAGACCTTCACCTTCTTGTTAGGAACGATATGATTAATCTTCACCAAAGGGGTATATCCGACCAAATCAACCATGTCCTTTGCTACCCGATACATAGATGCTTCTGCCTCCTTGTTTTCCGCCCCCAGTAAATGGGGGCGCTACATCAAAACGTACTCAATATTTCCGCTTTTCCATCGGTGATGGCAATCGTGTGTTCAAAGTGGGCAGAACGCTTCCCATCCGCAGTGACCACGGTCCAACCATCGGAAAGGATTTTCACATCGAAGGATCCTTCATTGACCATCGGTTCCAGGGCAAAAACCATTCCTTTCTCCAGCCTGGGACCCTGCCCGGGAGATCCGAAATTTGGGATCTGCGGCTCTTCGTGAAGATTTCTGCCAATGCCGTGCCCCACGAAATCTCTTACCACTGAAAAACCATTTGTCTCCACCCATTTCTGTATGGCGTGTGAGATGTCATGAAGGCGATTGCCCACTCTTGCCATCCCGATCCCGATATGGAGCGCTTTCTCGGTTGCCTCCAGAAGCCTCTTTGCCCCCTGATCGATCTCGCCGACAGGAAACGTGATGGCTGCATCTCCGAAATACCCCTGGAGAATGACACCAACATCAATGCTGACGATATCCCCTTCCTTCAATTTTCTTGGCCCGGGGATGCCATGAACCACCTCTTCATTGATCGAAACGCAGAGGGTGGCGGGGTAGTTCCGGTACCCCTTAAACGCCGGAGTCGCACCCTTCGAAAGGATGATCTCCCCTGCTACCTGATCAAGTTCCCGGGTCATCACCCCTGGCGCAACCATCCTCCTCAGTTCCTGGAAGACTTCCGCCACAATCAAGTTCGATTTTTTAAGTTGTTCGATCTCTCGGGGAGATTTGATAATAATCACAGGATTAGTATGCATTCGAGCCATGCCATTGTCAATATAATATGGCTGTTTCTTATTGACTTTATTGCTCCAACCAGTAAAATGGGACTATATGATGATGGATGAAAGGAGTTCGGAATGATCCCAAGATACACCCGGCCGGAGATGGCAAGGGTCTGGACTGAAGAGCGGAAGTTCGAGACCTGGCTCCAGATCGAACTTGCGGTGTGCGAAGTCCTTGCCGAATTAGGAGAGATTCCTAAGGACGCTGTTAACGAAATCAAGGAAAAGGCCAAATTTCAGGTTGATCGAGTCAATGAACTGGAGAAGATGACAAAGCACGATGTCGTCTCTTTTCTCACCAATGTGGGAGAATATATCGGCCCTCTCTCACGGTATCTTCACTATGGCCTCACCTCCTCGGATATCCTCGATACCTCTTTTGCCCTCTTGCTCAAAGAGGCTTCAGATCTCATCCTTAAGGACATCGAACGGCTTCTCGCCGTCTTAAAGGAGAAAGCCCTCAAGCATAAGGATACGTTGATGATTGGCCGGTCTCATGGGATTCATGCCGAGCCCATCACGTTTGGCCTCAAGATGGCGCTCTGGTATGATGAGATGAAACGAAATCGCCTCCGGATGGAGAGAGCAAAGGAGGCGATCAGCGTCGGTAAAATTTCAGGAGCGGTTGGAACCTTTGCCCATATCCCGCCTTCGGTCGAGGAGAAGGTCTGCAAACGATTGGGACTCAAACCAGCACCTATCTCCACGCAGATCGTCCAGAGGGACCACCATGCCGAATTCTTTACCACTTTGGCCATCCTCGCCTCCTCCATCGAAAAATTTTCCGTGGAGTTGAGGCATCTCCAGCGGACTGAAGTCCTCGAAGCTGAGGAATTCTTCTCCAAAGGGCAGAAGGGATCTTCTGCGATGCCGCACAAGCGAAATCCCGTTTCAGCAGAGAATCTCTCCGGGCTCGCCCGGTTGATCCGTTCATACAGCCTTGCGGCCATGGAAAACATGCCCCTCTGGCACGAGCGGGATATCAGCCATTCCTCGGTCGAACGGGTGATTGGCCCTGATGCCACGATTCTGATGGATTACATGCTCAACCGTCTCGCCTCCCTCATCGAAAATCTCATCGTCTATCCGGAAAATATGAAAGCCAATCTCGATAAGATGGGCGGGTTGATCCATTCGGAAGCCATTCTCCTCCTCCTCACGAAAAAGGGCCTTTCAAGAGAGGAGGCCTATGGGGTCGTCCAGCGAAATGCCATGCCGGTCTGGGAGAAGGGAGCCGATTTTAAAACGCTTCTCTCTCAGGATGAAACGATCAAGCGGCTTCTCACCCCAACAGAACTGGACCATCTTTTCGATGTCCGGAGTCATCTCCGGCACGTGGACGATATCTTCAGAAGGGTATTTGGTGAACTGAAATGAAAAAAGACCAGAAGTCTCCGACCAATATCAGAGAATTTCTTAAACTCAAAGAGCCATCCGATCGGGGAGGAAAGAAACCCCTCCTGAAAAAAACGAACTTCACGATCTGGTACTTTGTCATCGCCTTTATCATCATCCTCCTCGTTCAGAATTATTTCTTCACGAAGGGGACAGAGGATGTGATCCCCTATAGTGAATTTAAGGAATCTTTGAGAACCGGAAGAATCAAAGAACTGACGATCACCCTCGAAACGATCTCCGGCGAGTGGACGACTGAAAAAGGTCCAAGGAAATTTCAGACCACCCGTGTGGAGGACCCTGATCTGGTCAAAGACCTGGAGTCCCATAAAGTGAAATATACTGGCAAGGTTGACAGTAAATGGGTGACCAACATTCTTTCCTGGATTATCCCTCTCATCTTCTTCATCCTCGTCTGGAGGTTTCTCTTCTCGCGAATCGGACCGGAGACAAGTGTTATGTCTTTCGGAAAGAGCCGGGCGAAAATTTTCGCAGAGAAAGATAAAAAGGTCACGTTTGTTGATGTGGCTGGCATTGATGAGGCAAAGGAGGAGTTAAAAGAGGTCGTTGAGTTTCTGAAAAACCCGGGTAAGTTCCAGCGCCTTGGTGCAAAGATTCCGAAGGGCGTGCTTCTGGTGGGAACGCCTGGGACAGGAAAGACGCTGCTCGCCAAGGCCGTGGCCGGAGAGGCCAATGTCCCCTTCTTCTCCATCAGTGGCTCCAATTTTGTGGAGATGTTTGTGGGTGTGGGTGCGGCAAGGGTGAGAGACCTTTTTGCCCAGGCTCAAAACCATGCCCCCTGCATCATCTTCATTGATGAACTCGATGCCCTTGGAAAAGCGCGGGGAATGAATCCCGTGGGCAGACACGATGAACAGGAACAGACTCTCAATCAACTTCTCGCAGAGATGGATGGCTTCGATCCCAACGCGGGTGTGATCATCATGGCCGCTACCAACCGACCCGAAATCCTCGATCCCGCCCTGCTCAGGCCCGGCAGGTTCGACCGGCATGTCCTGGTGGACCGGCCTGATATTGTCGGAAGGGAAGAGATTCTCAGAATTCATACGCGACAGATCAAGCTCTCTCCGGTGGTTGACCTTAAGGTGATCGCCTCCAGAACCCCGGGCTTTGTGGGTGCTGACCTTGCCAATATTGTGAATGAGGCAGCCCTTCTGGCCGCCCGTAAGGATAAAGAAGCGGTCGAGATGGCTGATATTGAAGAGGCGATTGATCGGGTCGTCGCAGGGCTGGAGAAAAAGAGAAGGTTGATGTCTAAGAAGGAGAAGGAGATTGTCGCCTTTCATGAATCCGGCCATGCCATTGTGGCCACCACTCTGCCGGGTGCGGATCCGGTCCGGCGTATCTCCATCATTCCAAGAGGGATCTCCGCACTCGGCTATACGCTTCAACTCCCCACAGAGGACCGCTACCTGATGACCCGTTCTGAACTTCTCGACCGTCTCGCTGTCCTCCTTGGTGGCCGGGTTGCCGAAGAGATCGTCTTCGGAGAGATCTCCACTGGCGCCCATAACGATCTCCAGAGAACCACGGACATTGCAACGAGCATGGTCAAGGAGTTTGGAATGAGCGAGAAGCTCGGATATGTCACTTTTGAGAAAGAGAAGAAACCCCTCTTCCTTCCTTCCTCCATGTTCTCATCCAAGGAGTATAGTGAAGAAACAGCCAAAAAGATCGATGAAGAGGTGAAGAGGATAATTGATCAAACCTACGAAAAGGCAAAAGAGATTCTCGTCTCAAAGAAAGATAAACTGGAAGAGGTGGCCCGTCTCCTCCTTGAGAAGGAGGTTGTTGAGGAGGCCGATCTGAAGAGGATCCTCCAACCGCCGGAACAGGAACAAGGGTGAAAAATTTTTTCAAACATCTCCGGGCAAAGATCATTGCAGGGGTGCTGGTCATCCTGCCTCTCGGGATCACCATCTTCATCCTGAAGTTCATCTTCACCGCGCTTGACAACTTCGTCGGCCCCCTAGGGCCTCGGTTGACCCAATTTATCTTTCACAGCGAGATCCCCATTCCGGGTCTGGGGATCATTATCTTCTTCGTACTCCTCTATCTCTTGGGCTTAATCGCCACCAACGTGATGGGCCGTAAACTGGTGGGCTGGGGGGACCGCTTCTTCACCAACCTTCCAGTCGTCAAAAACATCTACCTCTCATCAAAACAGCTCACGGATGCCTTCTCTGCGACAAGAAAAGGCTCTTTTCGTCAGGCCGTCTTTGTCGAATTTCCACAGCAGGGGAACTTTGTCCTCGGATTTGTAACCAATGAGATCACTGATCTCACGCCTCAGACCAAGGTCACCGTCTTCATCCCCACGGCCTTTGTCCCCCCTCAGGGCTTTACCCTCTTTCTGCCCAAAGAGAAGATCATCCCTTCTCAACTCTCCATTGAAGAGGCAATCAAGGCGATCATGTCTGTAGGAATCGTGACCCCGCAATACCTCTCCATTCCACTTTCGGAAAACAACTCTAGAAAGGATTCGATTGAAAATTCGGAAAGGATGAAGTATCCTAATTCAAAAATCGAAGGAGGGCATTGAACATGCTTCTGTTATTTATTCTGATCGCTGGGCTTGCGCTTTTTCTATCAATCGTTGTCGCCTTCGGAGCTGGATTGGGCGCTCCAGTGGCACTCATCATCTCTCTCATTGCCCTTGGCTTTTCCATCCTTGCCCTTCATCGGACAGGAATGACCCTCGATTTGAAAAAGAAGATCGAGACTTCCGAGCCCCCCGAGGATTTAAAGAAACAGGTGGATGCTATGATGGCCATGACCGATGCCCTGAGGGAGAAGACCGCGGACGCACTGGACCGCCTCGAGAAGGTGATCCGTAAAACAGAAAAAGTGGAATAAAGTTGCCATTCGCAAATTGAAATTGGGGTGTCAGGCTAGTTTTATTAAAATGTTCTGATGAGTGGTGAATCACCAAATTCCAAACACCAAGCACCAAATAAGCATCAAATTTCAATGACCAATCATCAAACATATTTATATTGGGTTATTGGATATTGGTTATTGGTTATTCTTTGGAGCTTCGGATTTGGTTATTGGAATTTAATACTGCAAGGCAAACGAAGGAACATTTTTTTCAAAAGCCTAAAGTATTACAAAAGCCAAAAGCTTTGATGACCGTTAGGGGTATCTATGGCTGAAATTCTTAAGACCCTCGCCTCCTGGCTCACCACCTCAGGGATCAAGATCATCGGGGTCCTCTTTGCGCTTGTCATCCTCTCCCAGATGTCCAGGTGGATTGCCAAATGGATGGAGCGGTTTGTTTATGAGAAAGATCCCCTTCTAGCCTCAGAAGCCAAGAAAAGGGCCAATACCCTCGGCAATATCCTCCGCCACGCCTTCCTCATCATCATCACCTTCGTCGCCGTTCTCATGATCCTCGGAGAATTGGGGATTCAACTCGGCCCCTTGCTCGCCACTGCGGGCATCGGAGCGCTGGCCATCGGTTTTGGAGCCCAGAGCTTGGTGAAGGATGTGATCAGTGGATTTTTCATCATTCTCGAGAATCAATACCGAATCGGCGATGTCATCGAGGTGGCAGGCGTCTCAGGGTTGGTCGAGTCGGTCAGCTTGAGAAAGACGGTACTGAGAGATCTTCAGGGGAAGGTTCACACGATTCCAAATGGTGAGATCAAGGTGGTGAGCAATCTCTCAAAAGAGTGGTCCCGCTCGGTTCTTGACCTTGGCATCTCTTACCGGGAGGATATTGACCGGGTCATCGAACTGCTGATCGGGATCGGAAAAGAACTGGAGTCGGAGGAGCCCTTTAAGAACGCCATCCTGGAACCCCTTCAGATCCTGGGAGTTGAAAAATTTGATGAATCCCAGATGATCATACGGATGATGGTCAAAACCGCTCCTCTGAAACAATGGGACGTGGGAAGGGAACTGCGGAGAAGAATTAAAATCCGGTTCGATGAAAAAGGGATTCAACTCCCCTACCCCCACCGGGTCCTTCTATGGGGAGAACCTCCCCCAAAAACCAATGAAAAATGAAAATTGTAAAATGCAACGTGCAAAGTATTTTAAAACTTTTCAATTTACAATTTGCAATGAGGTTTTATAGATGAACCAACCCCTTCGAATCCTATTTGCAACACCCGAGGCTGTCCCCTTTGCTAAAACAGGAGGGTTGGCGGATGTGGCAGGAGCCCTTCCCAAATTCCTCCGACCCCTTGGGTGCGAGATCATTCTGGTCATGCCCTACTACCGGATGGTCAAACAATCCGGACTTCCGATTCAGTATCTCGGTGAAAGCCTCGAGGTATCTCTCGGGGATGAAATCCTCCGGGCAGAGGTCTATCAGGGACAGATGGATAAAGATATCCAGGTCTATTTTATCGGTAGGGATGAGTTTTTTGACAGGGAATATCTCTACAGCACGCCCAGGGGAGATTACTTCGACAATGCAGAGCGTTTTGTCTTCTTCACCCGAGCGGTCCTCCACTTTGTTCGACACATCCAGTTCTCACCCGATGTCATCCACCACCATGAGTGGCAAACCGGATTGATCCCCGCCTATCTCCGATCTATTTATAGCAACGATCCCCTGTTCGCCACCACCGCAACGGTCTTCACCATCCACAACATCGCTTATCAAGGCCTTTTCAAAAAAGAGAAGCTCTCCCTCACCAGCCTTCCTTTGGAGATGTATAATCCAGAAGGAATCGAATTCTGGGAGAGGATCAATCTGATGAAGGCTGGGATCGTCTATGCTGATGCCATCAACACGGTGAGTCAGAAATATAGCGAAGAGGTCCAGAGTCCCGAATACGGTTATGGACTGGAAGGGATTTTAAGAAAACGAAGGGACGATCTCTATGGCATTCTCAATGGTGTGGACTACCAGGATTGGGATCCTTCGCATGATTCCCACCTCGTCACCCGTTATGATTCGAAGAACCCCTCAGGAAAGCGGGAGTGCAAGAAGGATCTGCTAAAAGAATTCAGCCTTCCTCCGGCTCTTGAAAAAGTCCCTCTCTTCGGGATGATCTCAAGGCTCGCCGATCAGAAGGGATTTGACTTACTCGCAGAGATCATTGATCAGCTCTTCACCCTCGACATTGGTTTCGTCCTCCTGGGAACCGGCGAGCAGAAATACCACGATCTCTTCATGCAGGTAGCCAAAAAATATCCTCAAAAAGCCGGAATCCGAATCGCTTACGACGACCGATTGGCTCACAAAATCGAAGCCGGAGCCGATTTCTTCCTCATGCCATCCAAATACGAACCATGCGGTCTCAATCAGATCTACAGTTTGAAGTACGGAACCATTCCGGTGGTCCGGGCAACAGGTGGTCTCGATGATACGATCACCCACTACGACCCTTCCAAAGGGGCAGGAAACGGGTTCAAATTCTCTCGTTACGATGCTAAAGACCTTCTAAACCAGATCAAAATGGCCATAGGCTTCTACGCTCAACCTGAGCACTGGGCAAAACTCGTCCAGAATGCGATGACCTCTGATTTCTCTTGGTCTAAATCCGCGGAGGCCTATCTCCAACTTTACAGGAGGGCCATCGAAAAGAAGAGGGGGACACTATAAATTGCCAATTGCCAACTGCCAATTGAAAATTGAAAAAACGATAGGATTAGCTCTCGCTCTTCTGATGGGATGCTTCTTCTTCGTTTCGATTCTCTTGCTCCCGGCTCTTCTTGATGCACAACCTT